>NZ_JBXUOY010000265.1:0-6998 GCF_057196705.1 Streptomyces sp. ATLC9
GGCCCGCGCCGCCCAGCCGTCCAGGTCCCACAGCGCGGCGGCCAGTTCGGCCGGGTCGCCGTCGGGGGCTCCGGTCAGCAGGGTGCACTGCTCGGCGACGACGGGCGGGCGCGGCCGCGGCAGGTTGGCCGGACGCAGCCAGGTGCCCTCACGCAGTTCGGCCAGGCGCAGGGCGGACATGGCCCGGCGCAGGGCGCCCCGGTCGGCCGCGTCCCGGCGCTCGGCGGTGACGACGGCGATCTCCCACTCCCCCCGCCAGTCGCGGGTGCGGGGCGCGCGGCTGTCGTCCTGGCGCGCCTGCCGCTCCAGAAGGCGCGCGGTGAGGCCGTACGCGCCGCCGGCGGTCTGGGCCAGATCCCCGGCCGCGACCATCCGCGACAGCGCCACCCGCACCGTGCCCTCCGCGATTCCGAAGAGTTCGCCGACCCTCACCAGGGCCCTGGCGGGCAGGGCGGGCGGGTGGTGGCCGAGCAGGGTGCTGAGCACGATCGAGCGGGCCGTCAGGGGGCGCAGGGCGAGTGCCCGGGCGTCGGATCCCTCCGTCCCGCCGGGCCCGCCGACTCCGTCCGCGGCCTCTGCGCCGTCTGTGCTGTTCATGGGCGGCGCAATCCTAACCTCCTCCGTTGTTACAATCTTCCATCACGTGCACGTAATCTGTAATGTCGGAGTACGGGCACCGCCGCCCGCTGCCGCCCGCCGGAGGTCGCCGTGCGCGCCACCCATGAAGTGATCAACCAGCCCCCGCCGCTGACCGGCTTCACCGCGGCGGACGACCCCGTCGTGTTCGAGGCCCTGCGCCGCCACGGCGCGCGGTGGGGCGAGGCGGAGGTGCGGGAGCTGGGCGCGCTGGCCGGCACCCCCGAGGTGCAGGACTGGGCCCGGATGGCCGAGGAGGCCCCGCCCCGCCTGCGCACCCACGACCGCTACGGGCACCGGGTGGACGAGGTGGAGTTCCACCCCGCCTGGCACCACCTGATGACCACCGCCGTCGAGCACGGGCTGCACGCCGCTGCCTGGACCGACGACCGCCCCGGCGCCCATCTGGTGCGCGCCGCCAAGTTCTACCTGTGGTCCCAGGCCGAGGCCGGGCACGGCTGCCCGGTCTCCATGACGTACGCGGCCGTCCCCGCGCTGCGCGCCCGGCCGGAGCTGGCCGCCGCCTACGAGCCGCTGCTGGCCGCCCGCTCCTACGACTTCGGGCTCCGGCCACCGCTGGGCAAGTCCGGACTGATCGCGGGCATGTCGATGACCGAGAAGCAGGGCGGCTCGGACGTGCGGGCCAACACCACCGAGGCCGTCCCCGACGGCGGCGGCGGCTACCGGCTCACCGGCCACAAGTGGTTCACCTCCGCCCCGATGAGCGACGTCTTCCTGGTTCTGGCCCAGGCCCCCGAGGGCCTGACCTGCTTCCTGCTGCCGCGCGTGCTGCCCGACGGCACCCGCAACGCCATGCACCTGCAGCGTCTGAAGGACAAGCTGGGCAACCGCTCCAACGCCTCCTCCGAGGTCGAGTACGACCGGGCCGTGGCCTGGCCGGTCGGCGAGACGGGCCGCGGGGTGCGCACCATCGTGGAGATGGTCAACATGACGCGCCTGGACTGCGTTCTGGGCACGGCCGCCGGGATGCGCGCCGGACTGCGGCAGGCCCTGCACCACACCGCCCACCGGCGGGCGTTCGGCACCGGACTGGCCGACCAGCCGCTGATGCGCTCGGTCCTGGCCGATCTGGCGGTCGAGTCGGAGGCCGCCACCACCCTCGGGCTGCGGCTGGCGGCGGCCGTGGACGCCGCGCACGCCGGGGACGAGCGGGAGGCGGCCTTCCGCCGCCTGGCCCTGGCCGTCTCCAAGTACTGGGTGTGCAAACGCGGCAGCGCGCACGCCGCGGAGGCCCTGGAGTGCCTGGGCGGCAACGGCTACGTCGAGGAGTCGGGCATGCCGCGCCTGTACCGCGAGGCGCCGCTGCTGTCGATCTGGGAGGGCTCGGGCAACGTCGCCGCCCTGGACGTGCTGCGCGCCCTGGACAGGGAGCCGGCCGGCCTGGACGCCGTCCTTGCGGAGGTGGACGCCGTCGCCGGCGCCGACACCCGTCTGGACGCGGCCGCCGCCGGAGTGCGGGCCATGCTGCCGGAGCTGAAGGAGCCGGTCGGCGCGCAGCTGCGTGCTCGCGCCTTCGCCGAGCGCCTGGCGCTCGTCCTCCAGGGCAGCCTGCTGGTGCGCCACGGCCACCCGGCCGTGGCCGACGCGTTCTGCGCCTCCCGGCTGGGCGGGCAGTGGGGCCACGCCTTCGGCACGCTCCCGCCGGGCGCCGACCTCGGCGCGATCCTGGACCGGGCCCGTACGGAGTGACGGGGACGGCGGGAGCGTCCGCCGCCGGGATGGTGGCCACGATCATCCGGAACGGCCGGCGCCGCGGCCGCCGGAGGCTCTGAGGGCCCACGCGGCGTGCTGCCCGGCTCCACCTGCGCGGCGCCCGAGGCCCTGCCCACCGGGGTGCCGCGCCCGGCGGTCCTCCCCGATCCGGCCTCCTGGAGCGTCCGCCTGCACCGCACCGTCCTGACCCTCCCCGCGCCGGACGCGGAGCTGGTCGGACGTGAACTCGCCGGTCGTCCGCGGCCCTACGCGGACGCCGTGGACGGCTACCGCGCGACTCGACGCGGTGCCTGACACGCCCCCACAACGTGTCGGACACCGCGCCGAGCCTCCCCCTTCCCCCGTTCCGCGCGGACGTCAGGCGCTGCGTCTGAGTCCGCGCCGCTCCTCCTCCGACAGCCCGCCCCACACCCCGTAGCGCTCGTCGTTGGCGAGGGCGTACTCCAGGCACTCGATGCGCCCCTCGCACGACTGACAGATCTTCTTGGCGTCCACGGGTGTCCTGCCCGGCTCCGGGAAGAAGGGCTCGGAGCCGATCTGCGCGCACAGCGCGCGCTCCCACCATCCGGTCAGCTGCCCGACCGGACCGGAGTAATCGATTGCCATACCGGGAAGCCTGCCCGGCGCCGATCAACGTTTCGTCAACGTCCGATCAACGCGCGCCGGCCATCCCCCGCCGGCACTCACCCTCCCACCTCCCGCACACCCGCGCTCCGGGGTTCGCGCCACCGGGCGTGTCCGCTTCGCCGGCGTGCCGTGCACGCCCTGCGCCGGGCGCCTCAGCCCGCGGCGCACGGCGGTCCCGCCCTCCGGGCGGAGGACGGGACCGCCGGCCCATCGCGGCGGGCGTCCCGTCAGACGACCCGCTGCATCGCCTTGCGGTGCCGCTCGGCCATCGCGGCCCCGGACTCGCGGCGGGCCATCCTGCGCAGGACGGGCGGCGCGAGGAGCAGCCCGGCGACCGCCCAGGCGCCCAGTACGCCCACCGTCTCCAGGTACCGCCAGGACTCGCCGATCTCGGCGGCGACCGCCACGTCCGGCAGCAGCGCGGCACGGAGGCCGAGGCCGAGCCAGTACACGGGGAAGACCTGTGCGACGAGCCGCAGCCACTCGGGCAGCTCCGACAGGGGGAAGTAGATCCCGGAGATCACCACCAGCCCCATCACCGGGAGCATCAGCAGCCCGATGGTGCGCGGGCTGGTGACCAGCGAGCCGATGACGGCGCCCGCCGGCAGGGTGGCCAGCAGGCCCAGCGGCACCACCCACACCAGCGTCAGCAGCGCGCCCCCGCCACGCTGGGCGACCCCGTCGACCATGAACACGCCGACGGCGAAGGGGAACACCATGGAGACCAGGGCCGTGCCCGACACCATGACGACCTTGCCGACCAGATGGCCGACCATGCCGTGGGGCACGGCCTTGGCGCGCAGCAGCGTGCCGTCCTCGCGCTCGGTCGCCAGCAGCTGCGCCGTGGTCATCATCCCGGTGAACGCCAGCGTCATCCCCAGCATGCTCGGCAGCATGAACGCGCCCGCCGAGATGCCCGCGCCCTCCAGCGCCTCGTCGCCGACCAGGAACAGCGGGACGATGAGCAGGACCGTCCAGAGCACGTACCCGAACACGTCCTGGCCGTTGGTGAAGGTCTGCTTGAGCTCCGTCCAGCCGCGCCGCAGGCCCGTCCTGGCCGCGTACCACACCGGGTTGTTCATCGCACTCCCTCCCCGAAGGCGTGTGCCGCCTGCTCGCCGGTGACGCTGCCCGCCTCCAGTTCGCGCACCATCGTCAGATAGGTGTCCTCCAGGCTCGCCCGGCGCACCTCCAGCCCGCCGATCGCGTCGCCGTGCTCCTCGAAGAGACGGCGGACGAACCGGGTGGGCTCGGCCGTAGCCTGCTCGAAGGGCTTCCCGTCCCTCGTCCAGCGCACGGTGGCCTCGGCCGACGCCTGCCGGGACAGCTCGGCGGCCGGGCCGTCGGCCACGATCCGGCCGCCGGCCAGGATGAGGATCCGGTCGGCGAGCTTCTCCGCCTCGGCGAGGTCGTGGGTGGTCATCAGGACGGTGGTGTTCTCGTCCGCCAGCCCGCGCACCAGGCCGTGGAACTCGTTCCTGGCCTCCGGGTCCAGGCCGGCCGTCGGCTCGTCCAGGAACAGCAGCTCGGGCCTGCCCACGATGCCGACGGCCACGTCCAGGCGCCTGCGCTGCCCGCCCGACAGGGTCGCGACCCGCCTGTGCGCCTGCTCTGCCAGGCCGACGGCGGCGATGAGCTCGTCGGTGTCCCAGGGGCGCCGGACGAGGTCGGTGGAGTACGGCGCGTAGTAGGCGCCCAGGTGCTCCAGCAACTCCCGTACCCGCCACTTGCCGTGGTCGCGCCAGGACTGCAGGACGATGCCCAGGCGCGCGCGCCACCGCTCGTCCCCGTGGGCCGGGTCGGCGCCCAGGACGGCCACATCGCCGGCCGAGCGCATCCGGAAGCCTTCCAGGACCTCGATCGTGGTCGTCTTGCCCGCGCCGTTCGGGCCCAGCAGTACGAGGACCTCACCTCGGCGGGCGGTGAACTCCACCCCCTTGAGCACGTCCTGGGTGCGGTAGCGCATCCGCAGGCCGCGCACGTCGATGACCGTGTCGCTTCCCGGCGGGCCGCCTGCGGTCCCGGCTTCGGGTATGGCGTGGTCGGCCGTCATCGGCCCTCCCCCGTCTCTTTCGTGGTCCGCTCCGCGGGGGCGGGGCCGGCAGGCTGTGCCCGCGTCCTCGGTCGTGTGACGCGCTGGGCGGCCGTGGCCGCCCGTCCGGGCCCTCCCCGGACGGGCACCCTACCGAACGGGCCGGCCGGACCTCTCAGCGAGCGGCGCGGCCCAGGAAGTCCTCCCACGCGGACGGGGAGACGGCGAGGACCGGGCCGTCCTCCTCCTTGGAGTCGCGGACGTGCACGGCTCCAGGGCGGTACGCGACCTCCACGCAGCTGTCCCCCTCGGAACCGCTGTGGCTGCTCTTGAACCAGTTCAGTTCGCCGCCTGCGCTGCTCATAGCTCTCCTCGCATCCGCTTCAACAGTTCGACCGAGTCCGCCGGGGACAGGGCCTGCGAACGCATCCTGGCATAGCGCGTCTCCATCGCACTGACGTCTTTCGGCCCGGCTACGAGCCGGCCGGTCTTCTGCCCCTCCGCGTATCCGATCCACCTGTGCTCACGCGCCTCCATGAGCTGCATCGGGCCGTCCGTGCCCGCGTGGTGGGGCTGGCGCAGCGGCATGATCTGGATCTCGACGTTCCACAGCCGCGCGCACCCGATGAGGTGGTCGAGCTGCTCCCGCGTGACCTCGTCCCCGCCGGTGCGGCGCCGCAGCACCGCCTCCTCGATGATGAAACTGAGCGCGATCGGCGGTTCGCGCCGCAGCAGTTCCTTCCGCGCCAGCCGCGCGGCGATCCGCTCGGCCAGCTCCTTCTCGGTGGGCGGCGGCGGGACGTCGAGCATGACCGCCCGCGCGTACGCCTCCGTCTGGAGCAGCCCGGGCACCACCCGGCACTCGTAGGTGCACAGACTCACCGCCGTCCTCTCCAGCTGCGCCCACAGCCGGAACCATGCCGCTAGTCCCGGCTGCCGCGCCACGTTCCGAGCGGCCACCCGCAGGACACCGAAGGCCTCCAGGACCTCTTCCGCCCGCTCGACGAAGTCCTCGGGCGGCATACGGCGGCCCTGCTCGATCGAACTGATCGTGTGAGGCGAGTAGATGACCTCCTCCGCGAGCTGCTCCCGGGTCAGCGCGGCGCGCTCGCGGAAGACCTTGAGCACCGCCCCGAAGGTCTTCAGGCTGTCGGACGTCCCGGGTCCGCCGTCGATGTTCGCCATGAGTGGCCCCCTCGTCGCACATGTCGTGGAGGCGTCGTACATGTCCAACGAGGCGGTGGGGGCCGGGTGCGCGTACGCCGTGGGGCCGGTGCCCGTACACACCGCTTCGTACGCGCCGACATCGTGGCGCGGAACGTAACCGAACGGGCACGGTGGGCGCATGAAACCAACGGCAGCCGCCGCGTGCACCGGACTTCCGCCGACCGGGAGCGTGCTCACGGCACACTTCGGCTCCACGCCCCACGGCGCGTGCTCCCACTCGGGGCACCGGATGAGGCCGCGGCCTCGCGGAGACTCCGGAACCACTTCCCGCCGATTGGCCCGAAAGCCTGTTCCCCGAGTCGTTCTCCCTCACTACAGTTGCCGCGTTTGCGCTGGTCAGCATGGCCGGGCACCGGATCCGGCCGGAGGGGTGGCAACTGTGGGAAGGCCCTGGGAAGCCGACGCCGGAGCCGGCTTCAAAAGGAGGCTCGGCGAGTCTCCTCAGGAATTGGGGGTGACGACCGACAACGCCGACTGCCCCGACATCTGGGAGCTCGGGAACGGGGACATCGCCGTCATCGGACGGGACCTCACGGAATCACTAGGAAAGAACCTGCCGGCCGGTGTGTCGATCGGAGCCGACGAGCGGCTGGTGGTCATCGGGGCTCTCCTTCGTGGATACCCCGTCCTTTAGTACTCCAGTCTGACTTTGCGATCTTGCTGCGGACCCGGCTGGAAACGGGTACGGCCACCGCGTGATCATCGGTTGGTGTGTGGACAAACGAAGATCGTGCGGTGGCCG
>NZ_JBXUOY010000266.1:0-6951 GCF_057196705.1 Streptomyces sp. ATLC9
CGACACCAGCGCCCGCGGGGTGGCCGCCGCCGCGCGGGCGGGTGACCCGGTGGCCGTGGCCTCCTTCGAACGTGCCGCGCGGGCGCTGGCGGCCGGGATCGCCGCGACCGCGACCCTGGCCGAGATCGAGATCGCGGTGGTCGGAGGGGGAGTGGCCCAGGCCGGGGAGGTGCTGTTCGCGCCGCTGCGCAGGGCGCTGGGGGAGTACGCCACACTCTCCTTCGCCCGGGGACTGGAGGTCGTCCCCGCCGGCACGGGCACCGGGGCCGGCCTCGTCGGAGCCGCGGCGGCCTGCCGGGAGGCGCTGGGCCGGCCCGTGTGAGAGGCCCGGCGCCCCGGGACGGCGCGCGGGGTGGAACGCGCGAGGCGGCGTGCGGGACGGGGCGCGGGGGCGCGTTTCCGGGACGGGGTGGAGCGGGCAGTGAACCGGGGACGACGGAATGGGGGGAACCGTGATCGTCTGGTTGAACGGCGCCTTCGGCGCGGGCAAGACCGCGGCGGCCCGTGAGCTGGTCGAACTGCTCCCGGACAGCAACCTCTTCGACCCCGGCCTGATCGGCGCGGGGCTGCGCGCGCTTTTGCCGCGCAAGCGCCTGGACGAGGTGCCGGACTGCCAGGACCTGCCCGCCTGGCGCCGGCTGGTGGTGGACACGGCCGCCGCCGTCCACGGTGAGGTGGGCGGCACCCTGGTGGTGCCGATGACGCTGCTGCGGCAGGAGCACCGCGACGAGGTGTTCGGCGGGCTGGCCGCACGCCGCATCCCCGTGCGACATGTGCTCCTGGAGGCCGAGGAAACGATCCGCCGCGAGCGGGACGCCCGGCGCGGGGAGACCGGGGGGACGTCCGGGGACGGCGGAGCAGCCGTCTGCGGCGCCGCGGCGGGCGACCGGTACCCGCGGCCGGTCCGGCACCCGGCGGCCGGGCAGCGGGTGCCGGACTGGCTCCGGGCCGACGCGCACACCGTCGACGCCACCTTCCTCACCCCCCGGCAGACCGCCGAGAAGGTGGCGGAGGCGATACGCGCGGGAGAAGGTGCCTGCGACATCGTGCAGACACCGGAACCGACGGCGGAGACCGTGGCGGCCGGGGTCCTCCTCTTCGACGAGGCGGACCGGGTGCTGCTGGTCGACCCGACCTACAAGCCCGGCTGGGAGTTCCCCGGCGGCGTGGTCGAGCCCGGTGAACCGCCGGCCCGTGCCGGGCTGCGCGAGGTGGCCGAGGAACTGGGACTGCGGCTGGACACCGCACTCCGGCTGCTCGTCGTCGACTGGGAGCCGCCCCGGCCGCCCGGCTACGGCGGTCTGCGGCTGCTCTTCGACGGCGGCCGGCTGACCACCGCGGCCGCCCGCGACCTGCTGCTGCCCGGCTCGGAACTGCGCGGCTGGCGCTTCGCCACCGAGCGGGAGGCCGCCGCGATGCTGCCCCCGGTGCGGCTGGAGAGGCTGCGCTGGGCGCTGCGGGCGCGCGAGCGGGGCGTCACGCTCAACCTGGAGGCGGGCACACCGGTCGGCGCGTGACGGCCGGTCGGCCGCGCACCGCGCGGACCCCGGCCGTCACGCGCCGGAGGCCGGTCAGCCGCACGCGGTCTCGGCGTACCTGCGCAGGAACAGCGCCTCGGCCACCGACAGCCGCCGCAGCTCCTCCGGGCAGACGCTCTCGTTGACCGCGTGGATCTGCGCCTCCGGCTCGCTCAGGCCGATCAGCAGGATCTCCGCCTTCGGGTAGAGCCTGCCCAGGGTGTCGCACAGCGGGATCGAGCCGCCCATGCCGGCAGTGGCCATCTCGGCGCCGTCGTACGCCTCGCGCATCGCCTCGGCCATCGCGGTGTACGCCGGGCTGGTGGTGTCGGCGCTGAACGGCTGGCCCTGGCCCACCTGCTCCACGGCCAGCCGCGCGCCCCAGGGGATGTGGGACTCCAGGTGGGCGGTGAGCAGCGCGGTGGCCTCGGCGGCGTCCGTGCCCGGCGGCACCCGCAGGCTGATCAGCGCCTGGGCGCTCGCCTGCACCGACGGGGTGGCGCCGACCACGGGCGGGCAGTCGATGCCCAGGACGGTGACGGCGGGACGGGCCCAGATGCGGTCGGCTACGGTGCCCGAGCCGATCAGCTCCACCCCGTCGAGCACCCTGGCGTCCCTGCGGAAGTCCTCCTCCGGATACTGCAGCCCCTCCCATGAGGTGTCCGGGGACAGCCCGTCGACGGTCGTCGAGCCGTCCTCGGCGCGCAGCGAGTCCAGCATCCGGATGAGGGCCGCGAGCGCGTCCGGGGCGGCGCCGCCGAACTGGCCGGAGTGCAGGTTGCCCTCCAGGGTGTCCACCCGGACCTTCAGCATGGTCATCCCGCGCAGCGTCGCGGTGACGGTCGGCAGCCCGGCGCGGAAGTTCCCGGAGTCCCCGATGACGATGGCGTCGGCGGTCAGCAGCTCCGGGTGCGCCTCGGCGTAGAGCTCCAGGCCTCCCGTGCCCATCTCCTCGGAGCCCTCGGCGATCACCTTGACGTTCACCGGCACCCCGCCGTCGGCCTTCAGGGCGCGCAGCGCGAGCAGGTGCATGATGAAGCCGCCCTTGCAGTCGGCGGCGCCGCGCCCGTACCACCGTCCGTCGCGCTCGGTCAGCGTGAACGGAGGGGAGAGCCAGGCCGCCTCGTCCAGCGGGGGCTGCACGTCGTAGTGGGCGTACAGCAGCACGGTGGGGGCGCCGGCCGGGCCGGGCAGGAAGCCGTAGACCGACTGCGTGCCGTCCGGGGTGTCCAGCAGGGCCACGTCGGTGAAGCCCTCCGCGCGCAGCGCGTCCGCCACCCACCGGGCCGCCCCCGCGCACTCCTCGGGCGGGAACTGCGCCGGGTCGGCGACCGATTTGAAGGCCACCAGTTCGCCGAGCTCGGTACGGGCCCGGGGCATCAGCGAGGCTACGGTGGCTGCCAATGCGTCGTGCGCCATGGGAACGCTCCTTCGTGGTACCGCGTTGTGTGCCTGCGGGCGGGATCACCGTACGTACAGGCGGGTGTGTGGTGCCGATACTCCCACAGGGGGTCCGGGCGGACGCGGCACTAGGATGCGGCGGTAACCGGAAGCGGCCGAGCGGGAGCGGTAACACACGTGAGCAGGGAAAGCGCCGAGAGCGCCGAGGGCACGGACCGACAGGACCCGGTGTGGGACGTGGTGGTGGTGGGAGCCGGGCCGGCCGGGGCCTCCGCGGCGTATGCCGCGGCCGTCACCGGGCGCCGGGTCCTGCTTCTGGAGAAAGCCGAACTCCCCCGCTACAAGACCTGCGGCGGCGGCATCATCGGGCCCTCCAGGGACGCCCTGCCGCCCGGTTTCGAACTGCCCCTGCGCGACCGGGTGTACGCGGTGACGTTCTCGCTGGACGGCAGGTTCGCCCGCACCCGGCGCTCCCGGAACATGCTGTTCGGGCTGGTCAACCGGCCCGAGTTCGACCACGCGCTGGTGGAGTCCGCGCAGAAGGCCGGCGCGGAGCTGTGGACGGGGGCCGCCGTCACCCGCGTCGAGCAGCACGGTCCGGCCGTCCCCGACCGTCGCACCGTCGCCGTGGTCCTCTCCGACGGCCGCACCGTCCTGGCCCGCGCCGTGGTCGGCGCGGACGGCAGCGCCAGCCGGATAGGGGCCCACGTCGGGGTGAAGGTCGACCAGGTGGACCTGGGGCTGGAGGCCGAGATCCCGGTGCCGCCGCCGGTGGCCGAGGACTGGGCGGGCCGTGTCCTCATCGACTGGGGCCCGCTGCCCGGCAGTTACGGCTGGGTGTTCCCCAAGGGCGACACCCTCACGGTGGGGGTGATCTCCGCCCGCGGCGAGGGCGCGGCCACCAAGCGCTATCTGGAGGACTTCATCGCCCGCCTCGGGCTGTCCGGGTTCGAGCCCGAGATCTCCTCGGGCCACCTCACCCGCTGCCGTTCGGCGGACTCCCCGCTGACCCGGGGCCGGGTCCTGGTCTGCGGCGACGCGGCCGGGCTGCTGGAGCCCTGGACGCGCGAGGGCATCTCCTTCGCGCTGCGCTCCGGCCGGCTGGCCGGGGAGTGGGCGGTGCGGGTCGCCGAGGCCCACGACGCGGTGGACGCCCGCCGCCAGGCCCTCAACTACGCCTTCGCCGTCAAGTCGGGCCTGGGCGTGGAGATGGGGGTGGGCGGCCGGATGCACGCCGTCTTCGCCCGCCGCCCGAAACTGCTGCACGCGGTGCTCACCGGTTTCCGCCCGGCGTGGAACGCCTTCGCGAGGATCACGCGGGGGACGACCACCCTCGGGGAGCTCGTCCGCACCCATCCCCTGGCCCAGCGGGCCCTGGAGAGAATGGACCGCTGAACTCCGGGCGCCGCTTCCCGGTGCCCCGGTCACCGGTTCACTGCTCCAGGGCGATCCGGAAGACGGGGTGCCGGTCGGCCACGGCCAGCAGCTCCCCGTCGCTCGAGGCCGGCCCGACGCCGTCGGCGCCACCGCCGAGCGCGCCCCGGCCGCGGCGGACCCCGACTGACCCGGCCCCGGGCGGGGCCGGGTCAGGAGGCCAGCGCCGACTCCGGCAGCAGCGAGGGGTCCTGGCGCACGATCCGCGCGTGCAGCTCCCGCAGCGCGGGGCCGGGCTCCGCCCCCCGCTCGTCCACGAGCCGGCGCCTGGCCTCCTCGTACGCCGCCAGCGCGTCCGCGGGACGGCCGCAGCGGTACAGGGCCAGCACCAGAAGTCCCACCAGCCGCTCGCGCAGCGGGTGCCGGGCCACCTGCCGCGTCAGCTCGTGGACGCACTCGCGGTACCGGCCCAGCTCCAGGTCGCCCTCCAGCCGGGTCTCCAGCACCATCAGCCGCTTCTCGGCCCAGCGGCGCCGCTCGCCGTCCAGGTAGGGGCCGGTCAGGCCCTCGGCGAACTCGCCGCGCCACAGCTCCTCCGCCCGCCTCGCCAGCGTGCCCGCCCGGTGCAGGTCGCCCGACTCCCGCGCGGACAGCGCCTCGCGCAGCAGCGTCCGCCGTTCCGCCAGATCGTCGACCCGGGCGTTCTCCAGACGGTAGCCGCTGCCGGTCCACACCAGTTCCGGGGACGGTCCGCCTCCGCCCGCCGTCTCGAAGGCCCGGCGCAGACCGGAGACGTACTTCTGGGCCAGGTTCCGTACGTGCGACGGCGGTTCGCCGCCCCAGACCGCGCTGACCAGCGCCTCGTACGACATCGTCCGTCCCTCCTGGAGCAGCAGGACGGCGAGTACCGCCCGCTGCCGGGGCGGTCCCAGCGGCACCTCGTTCCCCTCGTGCAAGGCTCGCAGCGGACCGAGCAGTTCGAATCGCAGACCCTCAGCCATGTGCCCTCCCTCACCGCCCCAATGAGCCTACGTCCTGGACGGCGTTCCAGTGGATCTTCCCCCGAAGGCCGGTGATCCGCGTGGCCGCGGTCCTCCCGGTGACCGGCGAGGCCCGCCCGCCACGCCCTCATCCCGGCTCGCCGGCGGCGGCTCCGGGGAGAGGGCCGGTGAGGACCTCGGTGCCCCGCCCTCTTGCCGGACGACTCCGAGGTAGCTGTCGATGCCCACGACAGGCAGTGTGCCAGGGCGCGCCGGGGAGTGCTCAAGGCCCGTTCGAGGCGGTCGGTCCACCCCGCTTTGTTCGCGGTGGATACAAAGCCAGAATGGGGAGGTGACCCCGACGCATACGACAAAGCTGGAGAGAGGCCGCGGCGCCCTCGGCCCGGCGCTGGAACTCGTGCACACCGGACGCGCGCCCACCCGCGCGGTGCTCACCGCGGAACTCGGTGTGACCCGGGCGACCGCCGGAGCGGTGGCCGCGGAGCTGGAGGCGCTCGGGCTGATCACCGTCGACTCCCGGCCGGCCGTCGCCGCCGGTTCCCAGGGCCGTCCCTCCCACCGGCTGTCGGTCGACCCCGAGGGGCCGGTCGTCCTGGCGGCCCAGGTGCACGCCGACGGGTTCCGCGCCGCCCTCGTCGGGCTCGGTGGCCGGATCGTCGCCACCGTGCCCGGCGCCGTGACCGTGGAGGCCGACCCGGCCCAGGTGCTCACCGAGGTCGTCGGCGCCGGGGCAGGGCTGCTGCGCGAGACCGGGCGGCGCTGCCTGGGCGCCGGCCTGGCGGTGCCCTCCGCCGTGGCCGAGCCGGAGGGCACCGCCCTCAACCCGCTGCACCTGGCCTGGCCCCCGGGCGCGCCGGTGCGGGACATCTTCACCCGCTGCCTGGCCGAGGCCGGTGTCACCGGGCCGTCCGGCGACGCGCCCGCGGCCGGTTTCGCCGCCAACGACGTCAACCTCGTGGCCCTGGCCGAGCACCGCCACGGCGCGGGCCGCGGCGCCCGCGATCTGCTGTGCGTGGCCACCGGGCACCGCGGCGTCGGCGGCGCTCTCGTCCTCGACGGCCGTCTGCACACCGGCAGTTCGGGGCTGGCCCTGGAGGTCGGCCATCTCACCGTGGACCCGGACGGCAGGCCCTGCCACTGCGGCGGGCGCGGCTGCCTGGACGTGGAGACCGACCCGCTGGCCTTCCTGGAGGCCGCCGGCCGCGAGCCCGGCCCCGAGACCGGCCTGCTCAAGCGCGCCCTGGAACTGCTGCGTACGGAGTACGCCACCGATCCGGCCGTGCACGAGGCGGCCCATCTGCTCATCGACCGGCTCGGACTGGGGCTGGCCGGCCTGGTCAACATCCTCGACCCCGACCGGATCGTCCTCGGAGGGCTGCACCGCGCCCTGCTGGAGGCCGACGCCGAGCGGCTGCGGAGCGTCATCGCCGAGCGCAGCCTGTGGGGGCGCAGCGGCAAGGTGCCGGTGCTCGCCTGCGAACTGGACCACAGCGGTCTGGTGGGCGCCGCCGAACTGGCCTGGCAGCCGGTCCTGGACGACCCCATGACGGCGGCGCGGGGCTGAGCCGGGCCGGTCGCGCCGCGGGCCGGGCACCGGCTTTCCGGCCCCGGGCCCGTCAGGCGCGCGGCAGGGCTCCGGACCGGGCCGGTGCGTCCTG
>NZ_JBXUOY010000267.1:0-6943 GCF_057196705.1 Streptomyces sp. ATLC9
GGCGCAGGGCGCCGGCGGCCGCTGCCGGGCCGTCCACGGCGACGGCGTCCGCGGCCGGGCCGAGAGCGGCGGCGACGGGCACCTCGAAACCGGGGGTCACGGTGAGGAGCTCGGCGGCCGGGCCGAGCAGTCCGGTCAGTTCGCCGCCGGCGCCGAGCAGGGCGCCGGTGCCGTCCCTGCGGCGCAGCCCCAGGGCCAGGGCGTCACGGCGGGCGGCGGTCGCCGCGCGTTCCCGCTCCGCGGCCGACAGTGCCTCTCGGGCCACGCTCAGCTCCGCATCGGCCTCGGCCAGTTCCCGTCCGGCCGCCTCGTGGCCCTCGGCCAGCTCGGCGTCGTCCGCGTCCAGCCCGTCCACCTCGGCCCGCAGCGCCTCGTACTCCTCCCGGGCCGCCGCCGCGCGCTCGGCCGCCTCGTCACGGGCGGTGGCCAGCCGGTCGATCTCGGCCTGCGCCGAGGCGGCGCGGCCACGGGCGGCGGTGACCCGGCCGTGCAGCCGGGCCAGCCCCTCGCGGCGGTCGGCGATGGCGCGGGCGGCGTCCTTCAGCCGCCGCTCCTCGTCCGCCAGGGCACGCTCCAGTTCGGCGCGATGGGCGACGGTGTCCTCCAGCGCCCGGCTCGCCGCCTCGAGCGCGGCCGTCAGCTCCGCCTCCTGCTCGCGGACCCGGGCCGCCTCGCGCTCCATGTCCTCCGGGTCGCGTCCCCGGCGCTCCTCGACGGGCTCGGCGGACGCACTGCGGACCCGGGCGTCGGCCAGACTCACCGTGCCGCGCACCCGCTCGGCGAGCTGCGACAGCTCGTACCAGGTCTGCTGCGCCTGCTCCAGCCGCGGCGACAACTCCCTGACCTGCTGCTCCAGCGCGGCCTCCCGCCGCAGCACCTCTGCGAGGCAGGCCTCCACCGCCTCCTTCCGCTCCTTGAGCGCCGCCTCGTCGGCGAGTTCGGCCTTCAGCGCCGCGCGCAGGGCCACCAGGTCATCAGCCAGCAGCCGCAGCCGGGCGTCGCGCAGATCGGCCTGGATCACCGCCGCCCGGCGCGCGACGGCCGCCTGCCGTCCCAGCGGCTTGAGCTGGCGGCGCAGTTCGTCGGTGAGATCCTGGACGCGGGCGAGGTTGGCCTGCATCGCGTCCAGTTTCCGCAGCGCCTTCTCCTTGCGCCTGCGGTGCTTGAGGACGCCGGCGGCCTCCTCGATGAAGGCCCGGCGGCCGGCCGGATCCGCGTGCAGGACGGAGTCGAGCCGGCCCTGGCCGACGATGACGTGCATCTCGCGGCCGATGCCGGAGTCGGACAGCAGTTCCTGGATGTCCAGCAGCCGGCAGGTGTCGCCGTTGATCTGGTATTCGCTGCCGCCGTTGCGGAACATGATCCGCGTGATGGTGACCTCGGTGTACTCGATGGGCAGGGCGCCGTCGGAGTTGTCGATGGTCAGGGAGACCTCGGCCCGGCCGAGCGGGGGGCGGCCGGAAGGGCCCGCCGTCCCCGCGAAGATGACGTCCTCCATCTTGCCGCCCCGCAGCGACTTGGCGCCCTGCTCACCCATCACCCACGACAGGGCGTCCACGACGTTGGACTTGCCGGAGCCGTTGGGACCCACCACGCAGGTGATGCCCGGCTCGAAGCGCAGCGTCGTGGCCGAGGCGAAGGACTTGAACCCGCGCAGGGTCAGGCTCTTGAGGTGCACGTATCCGGACTTTACCCCCAGGTGTCGGTTCCGCGGCCGAAGCGAGTTTCACCGCTGAACGGGTGGGGCACATCACACGGTAGGCGCCACACCCCCGGCCGGAAACGACGAAGGGACGCCGAAGCGTCCCTTGCAGTTTTCTCCAGCGGCTTGGCGCTGCGTTCCCCGGACCGGGAGGTCAGGTGAGCGCAGGCTCAGCCTTGGATACGTCGATGCTCTCCAGCAACGAGTCGCCGTGCCGTGCAGCGGCGGCCGACAGCGCGTCGTTCTCCGCCTGAATCCGTACCAGCTCGGATTCCAGGTCCTGAACACGCTGCTGCAGCCGTCGCATCTCGGCGAGGACTCGGGGGTCGGAACCGCCGACGTAACCGAGAAGCGCCTTTGCCATGATGGATGGTCCTCCACACTGAATGACCGACCGGAACGGTGGTGGATCATGAGGGATTCGTACCCGCGATCGCCGTTCGGCCTTCATTCCCAAGGCAGAACTGCTGCGATGCGCGGGGCTTCCAGAGTCTCACCAAAACTTTTGACGGTCAACACGATCACGCCGCGCACCCCGGCGGCCTTGACTCGACGGCACTCAATCTGCCGGAGGGCTCGCGGGGTTCCTCGGGGGTGACGCTGGCCGCAGCCTTGCACGTCACGGGGGGAAAGGCAACCTCTTTGGATCATCGGATCGCAAAGCCCTCGTAGCCCCCGCGCGGTGGCCCCCAGATCTCGGTCACGCCTTCGACCCGGCCCGGCGTATCACCCGTTCGGAGCCATCTCAGCAGCAGCTCGCAACGATCGCGCGGCCCTTCGGCGACCACCTGGACCCGGCCGTCGCCGAGGTTGAGCGCGAAGCCCGCCAGGCCGCCGATCCGCAGCGCGCTGGCCCGGGTGAACCAGCGGAAACCGACCCCCTGCACCCGTCCGCGCACCCAGGCCGTCATCCGCACGGTCTCCCCGGCCACGTCCTCACCGGCGCTCTGTTTCCTCGTGCTCATGGGCGCACGCTATCCGGGCTCGCACCGCTCCTGCGCGCCCCTGCCCTCTCCCGCCTCCCGTGTTTCCGCCGCCCACCCCTCCGCCCCGTATGGATGCCGTACAGTCACGCCGCAACGGGACTCACTCTTTCGAGTGACAAAAGTGACGCCGATCACGTGAGGACTGCAGCAGATGGGACGCCACCGCCGCGCCGAACCGGTTCCAGCTCCGGCCCCCGTCGCCTCCGACCGCCACGCGGCGGGCGGACGCCACCGCGGCCCGCACCGCAAGCGGAGTGCCGCCCCCGTCCGCACCGGCCTCCTCGGAGCCTCGGCCGCGATGGCGGTGGGTGCCGTGGCGGTGGCCTCGGGACTGCTGCCCGGCCCGAACGGCGACTACACCGTCGGCGGGTTCGCCTCCCCCTCCGGGGTGGCACCGGACGGCCTGCGGACCCAGGGCACGACGACACCGGCTCCGGACGCCCGCGGGGAGGATCCCACCCCCGGCCGCGGCGACGGCCGTACCGCTTCCCCCGGCGCCGAGCCCTCGCGCGGCCGGGCCACGGAGAAGCCGGAGACCGCCCCGTCGGAGAAACCGGCCGAGCCCACCCCGTCGCGCGGTGATACGCCTCCGGCCGAGGAGGGCGGCGTCCTCCGCGAGCCTTCCGGCACCCCCGGCGAACCCTCCGCCTCCTCCCTCAAGCCCGCGGCGCCCGGCCTCCCCTCCCCCGACGAGGAGACGGCCGCCGAAGCGGAGGTGCTGAGGCTGGTCAACCTGGAACGCGCCGAGGCCGGTTGCCGGCCGGTCACCGCCGATCCCGAACTGGCCGAGTTGGCCAAGGAGTTCAGTCAGGACATGGCCGCCCGGGATTTCTTCTCCCACACCGGCCCCGACGGCGACACCCCCTGGGACCGCGCCGAGGCGGCGGGCATCGGCAATCTCGGCGGCGAGAACATAGCCCGCGGCCAGGCCGACGCCCGCTCGGTGATGGACGCCTGGATGGACAGCCCCGGTCACCGCGCCAACATCCTCAACTGCGACTACCGGACCCTGGGGGTGGGCGCGCACTTCGCCGAGGGCGGCCCCTGGTGGACGCAGAACTTCGGCTTCTGAACGGCTTCACCAGGGTGCCCCGCCGTCCCGTCCGGGCGGCGGGCGGTGTTCAGCGCGCCGGGCGGGGCGGGCGCTGGCAGCGTGGGCAGAAGTAGCTGGAGCGGTTCATCCAGGGACTGCGCCGCATCGGGGCGGCGCAGCGGCGGCAGGGCAGGCCCTCCCGGCCGTAGGCGTCCAGGGAGCGTTCGAAGTAGCCCGACTCCCCGTTGACGTTGACGTAGAGGCTGTCGAAGCTGGTGCCGCCGACGGCGAGGGCCGCGTTCATCACGTCGCGGACGTGGCCGAGGAGTTCAGCGGTGCGCGGGCGGGTGAGGGTGGCGGTGGGGCGGTCGTAGTGCAGCCGGGAGCGCCACAGCGCCTCGTCCGCGTAGATGTTGCCGACCCCGCTGATCAGGGACTGGTCGAGCAGGGCCCGCTTGAGCGTGCTGCGGCGGCGGCGCAGGGCGGCGTGGAATGCCTCCTCGTCGAAGGCCGGGTCCAGCGGGTCGCGGGCGATGTGGGCCATGACGTCGGGCAGGCCGTCCTCCGTGGTGGCGTGCAGCGACAGCCCGCCGAAGGTGCGCTGATCGACGAAGCGCAGCTCGGTGCCCGCGTCGTCGGCGAAGCGGACGCGGACCCGCAGGTGCTTCTCGTCCGGGGCGTCCTGCGGCTGGACGAGAAGCTGCCCGCTCATGCCGAGATGTGCCAGGACGCACTGGCCGGTGCCCTCCAGCGGCAGCCACAGGTACTTGCCCCGGCGCAGGGGCATGCCGACGCGCGCCCCGCGCAGCCGGCCGGTGAAGTCGTCCGCTCCGGCGAGGTGACGGCGGATCGCTCGCGGGTGGAGCACCTCGGCCCCGGCGATGGTGCGGCCGCCGACCCAGCGCTCGATTCCGCGCCGGACGACCTCGACCTCGGGCAGCTCTGGCAACGACGGCTCCTCGTCGACGGGGATCCCGCGTCAGCGGGAGGCGGTGTGCGTGTGTGCGGGGGACCGCGGGTCACTGGTGGAACGCCGCGCCCACCCGTCCGGATTCCGGGCGGGTGGGCGGAAGACGCGGGGCGGGTGCCGGGCCGGTCAGGAGACCTTCTCGGCGGTCTGGCCCTCCCGCTGGTCAGCGGCGGCCCGGATGGCGCGCCAGGCGGCCTCCGCCGCCTGCTGCTCGGCCTCCTTCTTGCTGCGGCCGGTGCCGGTGCCGTACGCGACACCACCGACGCGGGCGGCAGCCGTGAAGGTCTTCTCGTGGTCGGGGCCGGTCTCGGTGACCAGGTACTCCGGGACTCCCAGTCCCTCGGCCGCGGTCAGCTCCTGGAGGCTGGTCTTCCAGTCCAGCCCGGCACCGAGGTTGGAGGACTCCTCGATCAGGGGGTCGAAGAGGCGGTGCACCAGCTCACTGGCCGCCTCCAGCCCCCGGTCGAGGTAGACCGCGCCGATCACCGCTTCCAGGGTGTCGGCGAGGATCGACGCCTTGTCCCGGCCGCCGGTGCCCTCCTCGCCCCGGCCGAGCCGGATGAAGGCGCCCAGGTCGAGACCGCGGGCGACCCCGGCCAGCGCTCGGGAGTTGACCACCGCCGCGCGCAGCTTGGCGAGCTGCCCCTCGGGCAGGTCCGGGTGGGTGCGGTAGAGGGTGTCGGTGACCACCAGGCCCAGCACGGAGTCCCCCAGGAACTCCAGGCGCTCGTTGGTGGGCAGTCCGCCGTTCTCGTACGCGTAGCTGCGGTGCGTCAGTGCACGCGTCAGAAGGGCGGACTCGAGCTGGTACCCGAGCCGCCCTTCCAGAAGCGTGTGGGACGAGGCCGCCGCGTCCACCAGACCCGCCCTCCGCGCCGATTCACCCCCGTCGTCGCGGGGGAGGTCTCCGGGCGTAGTGGCGTCTGACATGGAGCCCGTCACCAGCCGATCAGACCTCGAGGACCTGGCGGCGGTTGTAGGTGCCGCAGTTCGGGCAGGCGATGTGCTGCTGACGGGGCTCCTGGCAGCGCTCGCACTTCACCAGGGTCGGGACCGCAGCCTTCCACTGCGACCGGCGGTGGCGCGTGTTGCTGCGCGACATCTTCCGCTTCGGAACAGCCACGGCTATTTCTCCTGTGGATCGTCCCCGCCAGTGCGGGGTGCGTTGTCTTCGTCCATCCCGCCGTCCCGCATGGAGCCGGCGAGTCCTTCGAGAGCCGCCCACCGGATGTCGACGGCCTCGTTGTGGTCGTGCCCGGGGTCGTCCGCGAGCCGCGCCCCGCAACGGGGGCAGAGTCCGGGACAGTCCTCCTGGCACACCGGCTGCAGCGGCAGCGACAGCACCACCGCGTCACGCAGCACGGGCTCGAGGTCGAGCAGGTCTCCCTCGAGTTGGAACGTCTCCTCGTCCTCGGCGTCGTCGCCGGTGTCCGCGAAGCGGCTCCGGTCGTCGGCGTCGGGGTAGGAGAACATCTCCTGGAAATCCGCTTCGCACTCCTGCTCCAGCGGCTCCAGACACCTTACGCACTCCCCCTTCAGCCGCGCACGGGCGGTGCCCGTGACGAGCACCCCTTCCATGACCGACTCCAGGCGGAGGTCGAGCTCCATGGGCGAGCCCTCCGGCACCCCGATGACCTCGATACCGAGATCCCCGGGAGCCGGGACCGTCCGGGAGAACTCCTTGAGCGCACCCGGACGCCGCCCCAGCTCGCGCGTGTCCAGCACGAGGGGGGAACGGTGATCGAGGGGGGCGTTCAGGGCTTCCTGCTTTCTGCGGTCTGACACCGGCTGGCTCCGATTCCTGCGTTCTGGGCAGCCGAACGTCGCGGGCGGACCACGACCGAATGGCCAGGATACTGGACCGGCCGCCCCGGACCCAATCCAGTCCGGCCGGACGCGATCCGGGCCGGCGGGACGCCGGTCCGGCGGGGCTATCGGCCCTGCTCGTACTGTCGCAGCTGCTCCATGTCGATCATGCTGGTGTCGAAGAAGCTGGTCTCGTCGAGCGCCGCGGGCTGCTGTGCCTGCTGCGGCTGGTACGCGGGCTGCTGCGGGGACTGCTCCTGATAGGCGTACGGATCCTGCGGCTGCGGCTGCCCGTACTCCTGCGGATAGCCCTCCTGCGGGTAGCCGTAACCGCCCTGCTGTGCCTGCTGCGGCTGGTACGCGGGCTGCTGCGGGGACTGCTCCTGATAGGCGTACGGATCCTGCGGCTGCGGCTGCCCGTACTCCTGCGGATAGCCCTCCTGCGG
>NZ_JBXUOY010000268.1:0-6821 GCF_057196705.1 Streptomyces sp. ATLC9
GTGCCGGAGCCCGCGGCCCGGGACGCCGGTCCGGCCGGGGCCGGGCACCCGGGCGCGGAAGGGCTGGACGGACCGGACGAGCGGGCCGAGCGGGAGCGGCGCGGAGGCGACCGGCTGCGCTTCGTGGGGGCCGCCACCCGGCGGATCGCCCGCGGTGTCGACCTGGACGAGACCGTGCTCGGGCTGTGCCGTGCCAGCGTCCCGGCGTTCTCGGACGCGATCCTGGTCTATCTGCGCGATCCGCTGCCGGTGGGGGACGAGCGGCCCACCGGCCCCTTCCTGCTGCGGCTGCGCCGCACCGACCGGCTGCCCGACTACGCCGCCCCGGCGTCCGCCGACGCCGACCCCTCCGACACCGGGGAGTTCCCGCTGCCCCTGCTCACCGCCCCGCCGGAGGGCGCCGCGAGCGGGACGCCGGAGCTGATCGAGGTGCGTGGCGGCGGCCCGCTGGCCGAGGTGCTGCGCGGGGTGCGCCCGGTCTTCGGCGACGCGCCCACCGTCCGCGAGGCGCTGCCGGAACTGCTCGGCCCCGCCCGTGAGATCCCGGCCGGGCGCCGGGCGATCCTCGCCCCGCTGCGGGGGCGCCGCCGGGTCATCGGCGCGGCGGTGTTCCTGCGCCGCCCGGACCGGGCGGCCTTCGAGGGCGACGACCTGCTGGTGGCCGCGCAACTGGCCACGCACACCGCGCTGGGCGTGGACAAGGCGGTGCTCTACGGGCGCGAGGCGTACATCGCCGACGAGCTCCAGCGCACCATGCTCCCCGACGAGCTGCCCCATCCCACCGGGGTGACGCTGGCCAGCCGCTACCTCCCGGCGGCCGAGACCGCCCGGGTGGGCGGCGACTGGTACGACGCGATACCGCTGCCCGGCGGCCGGGTGGCCCTGGTCGTCGGAGACGTCATGGGCCACTCCATGACCTCCGCGGCGATCATGGGCCAGCTGCGCACCACCGCCCAGACCCTGGCCGGGCTCGACCTGCCGCCGCAGGAGGTGCTGCACCACCTCGACGAGCAGGCCCAGCGGCTGGGCAGCGACCGCATGGCGACCTGCCTGTACGCCGTCTACGACCCCGTAGCCCACCGGATCGTGGTGGCCAACGCCGGGCACCCGCCGCCGGTGATGCTGCACCGCGACGGCCACGCCGAGGTGCTGCGCGTCCCGGCCGGGGCGCCCATCGGGGTGGGCGGGGTGGACTTCGAGGCGGTGGAGTTGGACGCCCCGGCCGGCGCCACGCTGCTGCTCTACACCGACGGCCTGGTGGAGTCCCGCCACCGGGACGTGTGGACCGGCATCGAGCAGCTGCGCGAGAAGCTGACCGACACCGCCGGGCTGACCCGCCCCGACACCCCGCCGCCGCTGGAGCCGCTGTGCGACGAGGTGCTGGACATCCTCGGTCCCGGCGACCGGGACGACGACATCGCGCTGCTGGCCGCCCGCTTCGACGGCATCCCGCCCAGCGACGTGGCCTACTGGTACCTCGACCCGCGCGCCCAGACCGCGCGGCAGGCCCGCCGCCTGGCCCGTCGGGCGCTGGAGCGCTGGGAGCTGCACGAGCTGACGGATTCGGTGGAGCTGCTGGTCAGCGAGGTGGTGACCAACGCGGTCCGCTACGCCGAGCGGCCCATCACGTTGCGGCTGCTGCGCACCGACACGCTGCGCTGCGAGGTCGGCGACGACGTGCCGCAGCTGCCCAGGCTGCGGCAGGCCAGGGCGACGGACGAGGGCGGCCGGGGCCTGTACCTGGTCAACCGGCTGGCCCGGCGCTGGGGCGCGACGAGGCTGAGCACCGGCAAGGTGGTCTGGTTCGAGCTGCCCATGCCGTAGCGCGGCCGCGGGACGAACGCGACGGACCCCGCACCACCAGTGGTGCGGGGTCCGTCGCGTTCACGCGGAGGGTTCGCGATGGCCCGTCAGACCGCGGCGGCGGCCGGGGTGTCCGCCTGCGCTCCGGCCAGCGTGGCCTCGGCGTCCAGCACCGTGCCGACGGCCTGTACGACGGAGGCGATCTTGAATGCCTCCTGGATCGTCTCGCGGTCCACACCGGCCTTGCGGAGCACCTGCTCGTGGGAGTCCAGGCACTGCCCGCAGCCGTTGACCGCGGAGACGGCCAGCGACCACAGCTCGAAGTCGGCCTTGTCCACGCCGGGGTTGCCGATGACGTTCATCCGCAGGCCCGCGCGCAGGGTGCCGTACTCCGGGTCCGACAGCAGGTGCCGGGTGCGGTAGAAGACGTTGTTCATCGCCATGACGGCCGCGGCGGCCTTGGCGGCGGTGTACGCCTCGGGGGAGAGGTTGGCCTTCGCCTCCGGCTCCAGCTCGGTGAGCACCTTCGGCGAACGCGAGGCGATCGCGCAGGCCAGCACCGTGCCCCACAGCTGCTGCCGGGGCAGGTCGGAGTTCCCTATCACGGAGCCGAGGTTGAGCTTGAGGTCCTTGGCGTAGGCCGGCAGGGCCGACTTCAGTTCGTCGAGAGCCATGTCGTCGTCCCAGTCCCTCACTCGCCCGAGAGCAGCTTGACCGGGTCGAGGGTCTCCTCGCCCTTGGACCAGTTGCAGGGGCACAGCTCGTCGGTCTGCAGGGCGTCCAGGACCCGCAGGACCTCCTTGGGGTTACGGCCGACGGAACCGGCGGTCACCATGGTGAACTGGATCTCGTTGTTCTGGTCGACGATGAAGACGGCGCGCTGGGCGTAGCCGTCCTCGCCCTCGACGCCGCAGGCCCGCATCAGCTCGTGCTTGGGGTCGGCCAGCATCGGGAAGGGCAGGTCGCGCAGGTCGGCGTGGTCCCTGCGCCAGGCGTGGTGCACGAACTCCGAGTCGCCCGAGACCCCGAGGATCTGGGCGTCGCGGTCGGCGAACTCCTCGTTCAGCTTGCCGAAGGCGGCGATCTCGGTCGGGCAGACGAAGGTGAAGTCCTTCGGCCAGAAGAAGACGACCTTCCACTTGCCCTCGTACGTCTTGTGGTTGATCTGCTCGAACGCCTTGTCGGCGTCGAGGTCCACACAGGCGGTCAGATCGAACTCGGGGAACTTGTCACCGACAGTGAGCACGCTCGCTCCTTGTTGCGTGGAAACACCCGTAACGGGGCTTTCCTGAGGGTTGGACGCGACCCACACTGCCATAGCCAACATTGATCACAGAAATAGCTACACTCACTGGCATTGATCGGAGGTGGTTATCAGTGACCCTGCCGGCGCCCGGGCCGCGCCAGACCCCCCGCAGACACTCCCGCCAGGAGGCGGCATCGCACGGCGGACGGACCCGCCGGCCCACGCTGTCCCAGTTGCGGGCGTTCGCGGCCGTGGCCGACAACCTCCATTTCCGGGAGGCCGCCGCGGAGATCGGAATGAGCCAGCCGGCCCTCTCGGGTGCCGTCGCGGCACTGGAGGAGTCGCTGGGCGTGAAGCTGCTGGAGCGTACGACGCGAAGGGTACTGCTGTCCCCGGCGGGCGAGCGCCTGGCGTCCAGAGCCCGGACAGTGCTGGACGCGGTGGAGGAGCTGCTGGAGGAGGCGGAGGCGGCGCGCGCCCCCTTCACGGGCGCGCTGCGACTGGGGGTGATCCCGACCTGCGCCCCCTACCTGCTGCCGACGGTCCTGAGACTCGTTCACGATCGTTACCCCGCGCTGGATCCGCAGGTCCACGAGGAGCAGACCTCCTCGCTGCTCGACGGTCTGGTGGCCGGGCGGCTCGACCTGCTGCTGCTCGCGGTGCCGCCCGGCGCGCCGCAGACCGCGGGCGCCGGCGGGGTGGAGACGGCGCCCCTGTTCGACGAGGACTTCGTGCTGGTGGCTCCGGCCGGGCACGAACTGGCCGGCCGGTGCGGCCTGCCCCGCGAGACGCTGCGCGGTCTGGAGCTGCTGCTCCTGGACGAGGGGCACTGCCTGCGCCAGCAGGCCCTGGACGTGTGCCGGGAGGCCGGGCGCACCGAAGGGGCGCCGGCCACCGCGAGCGCGGCGGGGCTGTCCACCCTGGTCCAGCTCGTCGCCGGCGGGCTGGGCGTGACGCTGCTGCCGCGCACCTCGCTGCACGTGGAGACCGGGCGTAACGAACTGCTGGCGACCGCGTGCTTCGCCGACCCCGCGCCCTCGCGGCGGATCGGCCTGGCGATGCGGGCGGGAACGGCCCGGCGGGACGAGTTCGGGGTGCTCGCCAAGGATTTGCGGGAGGCAATGCGTCCGCTTCCGGTGCGCATCGTGGACTGACGCGGCGCCGGGTCCGTGCCGCGGCCGGACCCACCGCGGGTCACGCTGCGCACACGGCTGCCGTACGTGCCGCCGCCCGCCGCCGGACGGGTGCGCGGCGGGCTGTCCGGCCGTACGCCACCGTATGCATAAGCGTGCGCACAGTGGGTAGAGCCGAGGCATCGTCTCTCGTACGGCCGCAGCGCGAACTGCCGTGCGCAGCAAGGCGGGTCAGGGTGACTCAATCGAAAGATCGAACAGCCGTAGCCGTCGTCAGGAGTGGACCGTGCTGCAAACGCCGCATCAGTCTCCGCAGGCCGCCGTCGTCCCCGTCCAGCGCACCTCCTCGCGGGAGCAAACCGGACCGTGGCACTCCGAGGCGGTCTGCCGCAGGGACGAGGCCGGCCTGTTCTTCGCGCCCTCCAAGGAGCCCACGGCGGCGCGCCTGTCGCGTGAGCAGGCGGCCAAGCGGGTCTGCGCGCGCTGCCCGGTGCTCGTCGAATGCCGTGAGCACGCGCTGCTCCAGCCCGAACCGTACGGGGTGTGGGGCGGGCTGACCGCGGCCGAGCGCAGGGTGGTGCTCGCCCGTCGCCGTCGCCGCGACGCCGAGCTGGGGCAGTCGGCCCAGGTGCCCCGTATCGCCTGACCGCTCCCGCCCGCTCCCCGGTTCCCCGCTCGGCGCGGCCCTCGGCGCCGGTGCCTTCCGCGCCGGTGCGGCGGCGGGCCCGCCGACACGCCCGCCGCCGTACCCGTCAGCGGGCCCGGTCGAAGTCGACGGCGCTGTAGGCGCGCAGCTTCGAGAGCTTGTGGGTGGAGTCGATCTGGCGGATGGTGCCGGACCTCGACCGCATCACCAGGGACTGGGTGGTGGCCGTCTCCGCCCGGTAGCGCACCCCGCGCAGCAGGTCGCCGTCGGTGATGCCGGTGGCGACGAAGAACACGTTGTCGCCGTTGACCAGGTCGTCGGTGGTCAGGACCCGGTCCAGGTCGTGGCCCGCGTCGAGGGCCGTGTGCCGCTCCTCGTCGTCCTTGGGCCACAGCCGGCCCTGGATCACGCCGCCCAGGCACTTGATCGCGCAGGCGGCGATGATGCCCTCCGGCGTGCCGCCGATGCCCAGCAGCAGATCGACGCCCGTGCCCTCGCGGACGGCCATGATCGCGCCCGCCACGTCGCCGTCGGAGATGAACTTGATCCGGGCGCCGGACTCCCGCACCTCCCTGACGACGCTGTCGTGGCGCGGCCGGTCGAGGATGACGACGGTGACATCCTCCGGCGTGCCGCCCTTGGCCTTGGCGACCCGGCGGATGTTGACCGAGGGCGGGGCGGTGATGTCGACGAACTCGGCCGCCTCCGGACCGGTGACGAGCTTGTCCATGTAGAACACGGCCGACGGGTCGAACATCGATCCGCGCTCGGCCACGGCCAGCACGGACACCGCGTTGCCCATGCCCTTGGCGGTCAGCGTCGTGCCGTCCACCGGGTCCACGGCCACGTCGCACTCCGGGCCGGTCCCGTCGCCCACGCGCTCGCCGTTGTAGAGCATCGGGGCCTCGTCCTTCTCCCCCTCGCCGATGACGACCACGCCGTTCATCGAGACGGTGGAGACCAGGGTACGCATCGCGCGGACGGCCGCCCCGTCCGCGCCGTTCTTGTCGCCGCGGCCGACCCAGCGGCCCGATGCCATGGCGCCCGCCTCGGTCACGCGGACGAGTTCGAGGGCGAGGTTGCGGTCGGGTGCCTCGGGGCTTACTTCGAGCTGGGAGGGAAGGTGGTGGTGATCGGTCATCGTGACGCACCTTTCTGCACGTCTGTACGGCGTCCGAACGCGACGGCCGAAGTGTTGAGGGTGCCTTCGACCCTATCCGGCGCAGTGGCACAGTGAGCAGACTGCCCCACGGACGAGCGCGACGGGGGTGGTGGTCCGGACGGAAACGGGCATGGGGGACGATGGAGGCGTGTCAAGCACGGAGAACAAGCGCGGTAGGCAGACGGCCCGGGACATGGTGCTGTCGTTGCTGGTGATCCTTCTGGGCGCGGGGTTCGTGTACCTGCTCGTCCCGCACGACGACTCGCTGGACCCGGTGCGCCCGATCAGCTACGAGGTGGAGCTGGTCACGGCGCGGCGCGCGGCGCCGTACCCGGTGGCGGCGCCCGTGGGCCTTCCCCGGGACTGGCGCGCGACCTCGGTGGACTACAAGGGGCAGAGCGACCTCGGGGCCGTGTGGCATCTGGGCTTCATGGACCCGGACGACCAGTACGCGGCCGTCGAGCAGAGCGACGGCGAGCCGGAGAGGTTCATCAGGAGCGTCACCCACGGGGCGGAACCGGCAGACCGCACCCGGACGGCCGGCGGCGAGGAGTGGGAGCGCTACGAGGGCGAGAAATACGACGCCCTGGTCCGGCAGGAGTCAGGGGTGACCACGGTGGTGACGGGCACCGCGTCCTTCGAGAGCCTCACGCGGCTGGCCGACGCACTGGAGGCGGAGCAGGTCGGGGATCCGGAGGAGGCCGGGGAAACCCGGGAGCCCCTGGAGACCGGGGCGCCCGGGAAGGACTGAGCGGGAGCCGTCCCGGGACGCGGGGGGGCCCGCGGGGGGCCGGCGGGCCCGGGCCGCCGGGGGGGGGTCTATTAAAAAAT
>NZ_JBXUOY010000269.1:0-6812 GCF_057196705.1 Streptomyces sp. ATLC9
GGGCACCACCCCTCGCGCGCGGGCCGGGCGCGGCGGCCCGCCGGCGCGCGGATCGGCGCCTGGCTGGGCAGGACCGCCGTCCAGGTGTTCCTGGTCGTCACCGCGCTGGTGTGGATCACCCCCGCGCTGGGACTGTTCCTGTCCTCGCTGAGGTCGGAGGAGGCCAACTCCGCCAGCGGCTGGTGGACGGCGCTGACCGAGCCGGGGCAGTTGTCGGCCGACAACTACACGGCCCTGCTGGCGGATTCCGGCATCACCCGGGCCTTCTGGAACACCGTGCTGATCTCGGTGCCCACCACCGCCGCCGTGGTGGTGGTCGCCGCACTGGCCGGATACGCCTTCGCCTGGCTGGAGTTCCCCGGCCGCGACTGGATCTTCCTGGTGGTCGTCGGGCTGCTGGTGGTGCCCGTCCAGGTCGGTCTGCTGCCGGTGGCGAAGATGCTGGGCGCGGTCGGGCTGTTCGGCACGATCCCCGGCGTGGTCCTCTTCCACGTCGCCTACGGCCTGCCCTTCGCGGTCTTCCTGCTGCGCAACTACTTCGCGGAGATTCCGCGGGAGATGCTGGAGGCCGCGCGGATGGACGGCGGCGGGGAGTGGCGGATCCTCACCCGGCTCATCCTGCCGGTGGGCAGGCCCGCGATCGCGAGCCTGGCCATCTTCCAGTTCCTGTGGGTGTGGAACGACATGCTGGTGGCGCTGATCTTCGCCGACAGCGACTCGCAGCCGCTGACCGTCGCGCTCCAGTCGGAGATGCGGCAGTTCGGCAGCAACATCGAGATCCTCGCGCCCGGCGCCTTCCTGTCGCTGGCCGTTCCGCTCGTGGTGTTCTTCGCCTTCCAGAAGCACTTCGTGCAGGGCGTCATGGCGGGATCGGTGAAGTGACCGCGCGAGACGGGGGATCGTGAGCGGTCCCTGCCGCCGTCACGGGGGGGGCGGCAGGGGCCGGAGGGCCTGCTTCCGCGGGTCCGCGCGGACCCGCGGAGGCAGGCCCTCAGATCTCCAGCAGCACCGTGAACGGGCCGTCGTTGGTGAGCGAGACCTCCATCTTCGCCCCGAAGCGGCCCGTCTCCACCCGCGCGCCCAGCGCCCGCAGCCGGGCGCACACCTCCTCGACCAGGGGCTCGGCCACCGGGCCGGGAGCGGCGGCCTGCCAGGTGGGGCGGCGTCCCTTGCGGGCGTCGCCGTAGAGGGTGAACTGACTGACGACCAGCAGAGGGGCGCCGGTGTCCGAGCAGGACCTCTCGCCCTCCAGGATCCGCAGACCCCACAGTTTGCGCGCGAGCCGGTCGGCCTTCTCAGGGGTGTCGTCGTGCGTCACCCCGACCAGCACGCACAGGCCCTCACCGGTGATCTCACCGACGGCCTCTCCCCCGACGACCACCCTCGCACCGTCGACCCTCTGCACCACAGCTCGCATGCCGACCATCATGCCGCCCCGGTCGTGCGCCCGCCGACAGCCTCCGGACGGGTGGCCCGGACTGCACGCAGGGTGCCCGCGGTGGCACGATGCGTGCAGCACGGTGCGTGCGGTGGCCTGCGGCGTATCCGTGACGGGCCGTGGCACCGCGTTGTGATCCACGGCGAAGGGGACGAGGGGCACACAGAAGATGAGCACTGCCGGAACCGGGCGGACACCCGGAGCCGTACCGGCGGCCCGCGAGGCCGCGTCCACCACCACCTCCGCCTCGGCGGGTGGCCCGAAGACCGCCCCGGCGGGCCCTCCCGCCGACGTCGGCGGGGCGCTCCCGTACGACGCCGGGCCACCGGAGCTGACCGGTCTGCGCCTGCCCCAGTTGCGCGAACTGCGCCGCCAGGCGCAGCAGGAGGAAGCCGACCTCAGCTACGTGCGGCGGCTGGTCCAGGGCCGCGTCGACATTCTCCGCGCCGAACTGGCCCGCCGCAGCGCCGCGGACGTACCCCTGATCGACCGGCTGGCGGAGATCCTCGCCGACGCTCCCCCGCCCGGCCGGGGCCCGGCGCGTTCGGCCCGCCATGTGACGCTGCGCACCCCGCGCAGCGAGGAGTACCGGCGGCTGGCCGAGGAGGTGCTCTCCGAGGTCGAGCTGTCCGACCTCGGCGCCCGCACCGACGCCGAGCTGCACGCCGCCATGGCGCGGCTGGGCGAGCACGAGCACCGGATCTCCCGGCGCCGCCAAGCGCTCCAGCGGACGGCGAACGGGTGCAGCGCCGAGATCGCGCGCAGGTACCGTGAGGGCGAAGCACACGTGGACGACCTGCTGCCCTGACCCCGGGGGCGGTCGTCCCCCCTACACCCAGGGAAGGCCGCCCATGTCCGCCAGCACCACCCCGCCCGCGAACACCCCCGCTCCCGGCGAGCGGCCCGGACCGCTCGCCGGACCGCCCTCCGCGCGGCTCCCGGTCCTCGCCGAGGTCGTGCGCTCGGGGTTCACCGAGGGGCACCACCGCGGTTCCGTGGTGGTGCTCGGCCCGGACGGCGGCGTGGAGTGGTCGCTGGGCGAGGTGGCCGCGCCGGTCTACCCCCGCTCGTCCAACAAGCCGATGCAGGCGGCGGCCGTACTCCACGCCGGCCTCGAGCTGTCGGGCGAGCGGCTGGCGCTGGCCGCCGCCAGCCACTCCGGCGAGCCCTTCCACCTGGAGCTGGTGCGCACCATGCTCGCCGAGCACGGGCTGACCGAGGAGGACCTGGGCTGCCCGCCCGACCTGCCGCTGGACCGCGAGGAGGCCGACCGGTTCCTGGCGGCGGGCTCGCGTCCCTCCCGCACCGCCATGAACTGCTCGGGCAAGCACACCGCCATGCTCGCGGCCTGCCGGGTGAACGGCTGGTCCGGCGCCGACTACCTCGACCCCGGCCACCCCCTCCAGGTGCTGGTGCGCGAGCGGATCGAGGCGGCGGCGGGCGAGCCGGTCGCGCACACCGGGACCGACGGCTGCGGCGCCCCGCTGATGGCGGTCTCCCTCACCGGCCTGGCCCGCGCCTTCCGCTCCTTCGTGCTGGCCGAACCGGGCACCCCCGAGCGCCGGGTCGCCGACGCCATGCGGGCCCACCCCGAGTACGTGGCGGGCACCCGGCGCGAGGACACCCGCCTGATGCGCGAGGTGCCGGGAACACTGGCGAAGGTGGGCGCCGAGGCGGTCCAGGCCGTGGCCCTGCCCGACGGACGCGCGCTGGCGGTCAAGATCGACGACGGAGGGCTGCGGGCGCTCGGCCCGGTCCTGGCCCGGACGCTGGAGCGGATGGGCGTGGACTCCCCGGCGCTGGCGGAGATCGGCGACTCCCCGCTGCTGGGCGGTGGGAGGCGGGTGGGAGAAATCCGCGCGACGTTCTGAGGCGGGCGGTCCTAACGTAACCCCCATGGACTCCAGCGCTCCCGGCATCCGCACCATCACCGAGGACGAGTACCCGGGCTGGCTGCGCGCTCTGCGCGCCGGCTTCCTGAACTCCGCGGAGCTCACCGCCGAGGAGCTGGCCGCCCGGCGCGGCGGAATCGAACTCGGCCGCACCCTGGGGGCGTTCGAGGACGGCCGCTGCGTCGCCACCTTCCGCACCCTGCCGCAGCGGCTGACCGTCCCCGGCGGCGCGGCGGTGGACTCCCTGGCCGTCACCAACGTCTCCGTGCTGCCCACCCACCGCCGCCGCGGGCTGCTGACGCGGATGATGCGCGACGCGCTGGCCGACGGGAGGGAGCGCGGGGACCTCTGCTCGACGCTGGACTCCGCCGAGTACCCGATCTACGGCCGCTACGGCTACGGCCCGGCGACCTGGTCGACCGACTGGACCGTGGACGCCGCCCGCGCCGGGCTGGACCCGAACTGGTCGCGCCCGGAGGAGGAGGGCGCGCGGATCGACCTGGTGGAGCCCGCCCGGGCACGCGTCCTGGGCGCCGCGCTGCACGAGCGGGTGCGCGCGCTGCCCGACCGGCAGGGCATGACCGACCGCACCGAGCGCTGGTGGAAGCTCCACACCGGCGCGATCGGCTGGCCCGGCAGCGGCCTCGTCCCCCCGGCCTTCCACGCCGTGTACCGCGACGCCGCGGGGGACGTGCGGGGGCTGCTGTCGTACACCGCCGACGACCACTGGGAGAACAAGGCGCCGCGCCTGAACGCCCGTGTCCACGACCTGATCGCCGCCGACACCGCCGCCGAGCGGGATCTGTGGCACTTCCTGCTCTCCATGGACTGGGTCGCCACCGTCCACTGCCGCCGGCTCGCCCCCGACTCCCTCCTCCCCCGGCTGCTGCCGAACCCGCGCGCCGCCCGGATCACCTCCCACGCGGACTTCCTGTGGCTGCGTCCGCTGGACGTCCCCGCGCTGCTGCGGGCCCGCACGTACCCGGTCTCCGGCACGCTGGTTCTGGAGCTGGAGGACCCGATGGGCATCGCCGGTGGGCGCTTCCTGCTGGACGCCTCCCCGGAGGGCGCCGCCTGCGCCCCCACCGGGCGCTCGGCCGACCTCTCGATGGATGTGGGCGCGCTCAGCTCGCTGTATCTGGGGGACGAGTCCGCCTCACGGCTGCGGGAACTGGGACGGCTCGCCGAGGAGCGCCCCGGCGCGGCGGCCCTGGCGGACGCCCTGCTGCGCACGGGCCGCAGGCCCTGGGCGCCGGACGTCTTCTGACGCGGGCCGGGCACGGGCCGGCTCCGGGGGCTCCCCCGCCCGCGGCCCTCCCTGCGCGGAGTGTGGAGACACTGTGGAACCCACCACACGCCCCCCAAGATCGGGTACGGTCATGGCTCGCCGCTCCGCCGCGGCGCGCACCCGCCCATCCGGCGCACAACCGCACAGAAGAGATGCTCAACGGCCGAATCCGCCCTCTCCGACCGGAGCGCCGCCCCCGCCCGCGGTGAGCCGCGACGGGAGACGGCAGCGGCCTTCCGTCCGCGGACCGCTGCCCCCGTGAGCCGCGCGGTAGTGTTCGAGACGGACAGCGAGTACGTGCCACCATCACGAAGAGGTCCCCGGCTCCGGCCGGCACCGCGCAGAGGGGAGGGGCCGTGGGCCAGGTGAGCGGCAACATCGACTACGCCGTCCTGTTCGGCGCCGTCCCCACCCCCCTGGCGGTGCTGGACCCGGACCTCGTCCTCGTCGAGGCCAACCAGGCCTATCTGGAGATCACCGGGCGCGTCCGAGGCGAGCTGCTCGGCCGCCATGTGTTCGACGCCTTCCCCGCCAACCCGGACGACCCGAACGCCGACGGCCCCGGGAACCTGCTGGCCTCGTTCCGGCGCGTACTGGAGACGGGCAAGCCGGACACCATGGTCCTCCAGCGGTACGACATCCCCCGCCCCGGCCCCGAGGGCGGGTACGAGGAGCGGTACTGGAGCCCGGTCAACACCCCCGTCCTCGGGGAGGACGGCTCGGTGCGCCTGATCATCCACCGCGTCGAGGACGCCACCGCGTACGTGCGTGACAGCCTCGCCCGCCCCACCAGCCTGACCGGTGCCGGCACCGGCCTGTGGGCGGCCGGCGGGAAGATCGCCGAGTCCGAGCTGTACGCCCGCGCGCGGGAGCTGTACGAGCACAACGAGCGGCTGCGGCAGGCTCACGCCCGCGAGCACGAGGTGGCCCTCACCCTCCAGAAGGCCATGCTGCCGACGCACATGCCGCTGGAGCGCCGCAGCGCGGCCGTGCGCTACCGGCCCGCCCAGGGCTCGCTGAACGTGTGCGGTGACTGGTACGACATGATCAACCTCAGCGAGGACCGCTTCGCCGTGGCCGTGGGCGACGTCGTCGGCCGGGGCCTGGAGGCCGCCAGTGTGATGGGGCAGCTGCGCAGCGCCCTCAGCGCCGCCATGCGCGTCGCCGACGGCCCCGCGCAGGCGCTGTACGGCCTGGACCTGTACGCGCGCTCCCTCGACGGCGCGCTGGCCACCACCGCCGTCAAGCTCGACATCGACACCCACACGCACACGCTCACCTACAGCAGCGCCGGCCACCTGCCCCCGATGCTGTGCCGCCCCGACGGGTACACCGAGTTGCTGGACCAGGCCACCGACGTGCCCCTGGCCGCCCGGAGCAGACCCTCGCACCGGCCGCAGGCGATCACCACCTACGTGCCGGGCTCGACGCTCGTCCTCTACACCGACGGACTGGTCGAGCGCCGCGAGGAGTCCATCGACGTCGGGCTCAAGCGGCTGTCGGAGAGCCTGGCCCGGCACCGCTGCCTGGGCCCGGAGGAGATCGCCGACAACCTCCTGGAGGACCTCGGCATGAACCGGGGCACCGCCGACGACGCGGCCCTGGTCGTCATCAAGCTCTGAGCGGCCCGAGCCGCGGCGGTACGGTCGGCGGGGGCGCGGCGGCACCGGCCGGAAAACGGGCATACGTAGGCTGCAAGCGATCGGCCGCCGCGGCGGCGAGACGGTACGACGAGGAGGCACCCGATGTCCGACGCCCCGACCCCCGAGACCTCCCAGCCCGCACACGACCCGGAGGTGCTCCAGCTCGCGGCCAAGGTCTTCGACCTCGCCCGGGAGGGCGACACGGACACCCTGGCGGCGTACGTGGACGCGGGTGTTCCGGCCAACCTGACCAACGACAAGGGCGACTCGATCCTGATGCTCGCCGCCTACTACGGCCGCACCCCCGCCGTGCGGGCCCTGCTGGAGCGCGGCGCCGATCCCAACCGGGTCAACGACCGCGGCCAGACGCCCATCGGGGGCGCGGTCTTCAAGGACCAGGAGGAGATGGTGCGGCTGCTGCTGGAGGCCGGCGCCGACCCGGCCGCGGGCGATCCGTCGGCCATCGACACGGCGCGGATGTTCGGCCGCCACGAGCTGCTGAAGCTGCTCGGCGCGGAGTGAGCGGCGGCGCGGAACGGCCGGCCGGGACG
>NZ_JBXUOY010000270.1:0-6792 GCF_057196705.1 Streptomyces sp. ATLC9
GCCGGGGCCCCGGCGGCCGCTGAGAGACCCGGGAGGGCGCCGGCGCCGAGTTCGGCGGTGGAGTCAGCCGGACGCCACTCCTGGCCGCGGCGGCCGGCGTCCATGGCCTCGTTCGCCAGCCGGTCGGCGTGCTTGTTCTCCTCGCGCGGGATCCACTGGTAGGTGACCGACTCCGGCGGGAAGACGGAGGCGGCCTCCAGCGCCAGCGGGCGCATGGCGGGGTGCTTGATCTTCCAGCGGCCCGACATCTGCTCGACGACCAGCTTGGAGTCCATGCGCACCCGCACCAGGGCCCGCGGGTCGAGCGCGTGGGCCGCGCGCAGCCCGGCGATCAGGCCCCGGTACTCGGCGACGTTGTTGGTGGCGGTGCCGATGTACTCGGCCGCCTCCGACAGCGTCCGCCCGCTCGCGGCGTCGCGGACGACCGCGCCGTAGCCGGCCGGGCCCGGGTTGCCGCGGGATCCGCCGTCGGCCTCGACGACGAAGGTCCTGCGGGAGTCCGGGGAGTCCGGGGAGCCCGGGGCCTGCTGCGGACCGGGCATCACAGTCCCGACTCGGGGGTGCGCACCAGGATCCGGCGGCAGTTCTCGCAGCGCACCACCGCGTCGGCCGGGGCCTGGCGGATGTCGTTCAGCTCGGTGATGTTCAGCTCCAGGCGGCAGCCCTCGCAGCGCCGCTGGTAGAGGCGGGCCGCGCCGACGCCGCCCTGCTGCTCGCGCAGCCTGTCGTAGAGCTTGATCAGGTCGGCCGGGACGGAGGCGGCCACGACCTGGCGCTCCTTGGTGATGGTCCCGGTCTCGGCGTCGATCTCCGTCAGCGCCGCGTCGCGCCGTGCCGCCGCGTCGTCGATGCGGGCCTGGACGGAGTCGGCCCGCTGCGCCAGCTCGGCCGCGCGCTCCTGGGCGGACTCGCGGCGCTCCATGATCTCCAGTACGACGTCCTCCAGGTCGCTCTGGCGCCGGGAGAGGGAGGCGATCTCGCGCTGGAGGTTCTCCAGGTCCTTGGGCGAGGTGACCGCGCCGGAGTCCAGGCGCTGCTGGTCGCGGGCGGCGCGCTTGCGCACCTGGTCGACGTCCTGCTCGGCCTTGGTCTGCTCGCGGGCGGTGTCGCTCTCCTCGGTCCGGGCGGCGACCAGCAGGTCGCGCACCTGGGAGAGGTCGGCGGTCAGTCCCTCGATCTCGGCGTGCTCCGGCAGGTTCTTCCGCCGGTGGGCGAGCTGGGTGAGCCGGACGTCGAGGGCCTGGACGTCGAGGAGGCGGATCTGGTCGGCGGGCTCGGCGTTCAGTTGGGGGCTCCTGTGATGGTGGTGGGGGCGGCGCCCTGGGCGGGGGCGGACGCCGCGTGGACGGTCCAGGGGTCGGTGACCGTGCGGGAGACGTGGACGCGCAGCCCCCAGCCGTGCCGCCGGGACACCGCGTCGAGCTGGGCGGCGGCCTGCTCGCACCAGGGCCACTCGGTGGCCCAGTGCGCGGCGTCCACCAGCGCCGGCCCCGTATGGGGGCCGCCGTGCCGCACGGCCTCGGAGGCCGGGTGGTGACGCAGGTCGGCGGTGACGTAGGCGTCGACGCCGGCGGCCCGCACCTGGTCGAAGAGGCTGTCGCCGGAGCCGCCGCAGACCGCGACGGTGCCGACCGGACGGTCCGGGTCCCCGGCGGCCCGCACCCCCTGCGCGGTGGCGGGCAGCCGTGCGGCCACCCGTCCGGCGAAGCGGGCCAGCGGCTCGGGGGTGTCCAGTTCGCAGATCCGCCCCAGGCCGCGCCGTCCGGCCGGGTCGGTGGGGTCGGGCACCAGCGGGCCGGTGACCCGCAGGCCGAGAGCCCCGGCGAGGGCGTCGGAGACGCCGGGGTCGGCGCGGTCGGCGTTGGTGTGCGCCACGTGGAGGGCGGCGCCGGCCCGGATCAGGTCGTGCACGACCCGGCCCTTGAAGGCGTCGGCGAAGACCGTGGTGGTGCCGCGCAGATAGAGGGGGTGGTGGGTCAGCAGCAGGTCGGCGCCGAGCTCCACCGCCTCGTCGGCGGTCTCCCGCACCGGGTCGACGGCGACCAGTACCCGGCCGACCTCGGCGTCGGGGTCCCCGCAGACCGTTCCGACCGCGTCCCACTGCTCGGCCCGCTCGGGAGGCCACAGTTCGTCGAGTGCGGCGATGACATCGGAGAGTGCAGGCACGGGTGAGAGGTTACCTGCCGTGCGCCCCGGTGTGCGGGGCCGGGCGGAGCACACCGGGCGCCTCCCTTCCGGCGAAACGGCCCGCCGTCCCCCGTACGTGTGAAGGCGTCCCGCTCGGGCCGTCCGGCGGGGGGCGCGAAAACTACCGTCCTCACCGGAGGTGATGGGCTGATGACCATCAGTACCGTCGAGGCCGCCCGGAGCGAGGGCGCGAAAACGGCGCACCCCGGCCTCACGATCACCGCGGACGGCTCCTACGCGGCCCGGCTCGCGCCGGCCGGGGACGGGCGCGGCCTGATCCCGGAGCGCTGGACGCTGGACGGCCCGGAGCCGTACGCGGTCCCGCTGCCGGGGCCGCGCCCGGAGGGGCCGGGCGCCCAGGTGCTCCCGCTGCCCGACGGGCGGGTGCTGATCTGCCGTGCGGCCGGCGGCCGGCACGACCTCGCGCTGCTCTACCCCACCGGCCCGGGCACCGGCGAGCTCCCGCTGGGCTCGGTGGGCTGCGGGCCGCTGCGGCTGCTGCCGCCCGCCCCGTACGGCTCGCACGGCCTGCCGGTCCATGCGCTCGCCCCCGGCGAGCACGGTTCGACGGTGTGGCTGGTGCACGGCGGCCCCCGCGGTCCGGAGCCGGTGGCCGAGGTGCCCGGCCGCTGCTCGGGCGGCGCCTGGCTGGACCGCGAGGGCCGCCTGCTGGCCCTGGACCGCACCGACGCCGCCGGGCGCACCAAGACCGTCGTCGTCGACCTGGGGCACGGCGGCGGGGTCTTCCCGCTGCTGGAGCTCACCGAGGACAGCGAGGACCGGCTGCTGCTGGCCGACCCCGACAGCGGTCTGCTGCTCCTGCGCTCCGACGCGCCGGGCGAGACGCGGCTGGGCTGGGGCGTGCTCGGCAGCCACCGGCCCGTGCGCTTCCCCGGCGCCCTGCGCCCGCCGGGCGTCGCGCTGACCCCGTTCGCCGTTCAGCCCGGCCAGGCCCTCACCCCCGAGGGCTGCGCGGTGGCGCTGCGCGCGGACGGGCCGAACGGCACGTGGGTGGCCCTGTGGCGCCCCTCCCTGCGGCGGCTGCGGCATCTGCCCGCCCCGGTGGGGTGGGTGCGGGGCACGGGCCTGTGGACGGCGCGGGGCGAGCTGCGGCTGCCCTGCGCGGGCGGCCCCGCGGGCCGGACACGGTGCGGCCTGGCCCGGATCACGCCGTCGCCGGAGCCCGGGCCGCCGCCCCGGCAGCGCGCGGAGCGCGCCCCGGACGGCCCGGGGGAGGACGGCCCGGGGGAGGACGGCGCGGGCGGGGAGGGCGATCCGCTCGCGGTGCGGTCGGCGGCCTTCACACCGGTGCCGCTCCAGCAGGCGCCACTGCCCCGGAAAGAGGCGGAACGAAGATCGTAGGACTACTACGATCTGGTCGGGTACGGAGGAAGAAGCCTCGAATCCACGGAGTACTCCCGCGATGTCCCAGACCCAGACCGAGACGGGCAGCGAGACCGGCGCCGAGGCCGGCGAGCACCGCGGCCCGGCCGCCGTCGGCGAGGAGCCCTCGGTGCCCGTCCAAGGGCGCCACCGCCGCCCCGCCGGGCAGGAGCCGCGGGAGGACTGATCCCGCCCGCTCCGGTACGTCCTTGCGGGCACGGGCACGGGCCCCGGGTGCCGCGGTCCTCCGCGGTGTCCGGGGCCTTCCCGCCGCCGGGCGCGGAGCGCGCTCCCACGAGCCCCCGCCCACCCGCCTCACCGGCCGGGGCACGCGTGGGGCAGCATGGTCGGCCGCACCACAGGTCAGAAAGGCCGAGCCCATGGATTCCGCAGAGCGACCCGCGCCCGAGGTCCTCGCCGCCTTCGAGGCGGCCAGGGGCTTCATGCCCGCCGACGAGGGGCTGGCGCTGTACGCGGCCGCCCGCGACGCGGCACGGCTGGGGCTGCCGCTGCTGGAGATCGGCACGTACTGCGGCCGCTCCACCCTCCTGCTGGCCGACGCCGCCCGCCGCGCGGACGGCGACGTGACCGTCCTGACCCTCGACCACCACCGGGGCAGCGAGGAGCAGCAGCCGGGCTGGGAGTACCACGACCCCTCCCTGGTGGATCCCGAGGTGGGGCTGATGGACACCCTGCCCTTCTTCCGCCGCACCCTGCACGCCGCCGGGCTGGAGGAGCACGTCGTCGCGCTCGTCGGACGCTCGCCGCGGGCGGCGTCGGTGTGGGGCGGCCGGCTCGGCCTGGTCTTCGTCGACGGCGGGCACACCGACGAGCACGCGAGCGCCGACTACGAGGGCTGGGTCCCGCATCTGGCCGAGGGCGGGCTGCTGGTCATCCACGACGTCTTCCCGGACCCGGCCGACGGCGGCCAGGCACCCCACCGCATCCACCGCCGCGCGCTGGCCTCCGGCGCCTTCTCCGAGGAGCGTGCGGTCCGCTCGCTGCGCGTTCTGCGGCGTACCGGTCCGGGCCTGTAGGACGCGGCGCTACGATCCGGTCATGTCCCTCGGCCGACGGCTGTCCGCCCCTGCCGTGATCCTCGTGATCGCGCTGTCCGCCCTCCTGGCGGGCCTGCTGGTGTGGCGGTCGGCGCGGGACACGGAAGCCGGCGGGACGTCCGGCACCCCCGGGGTGTCCGGAACGCACCCCTCCGTACCCTCCCGGGTGCCGGAGGAGACCGGGGAACCGGACGGGGCCGCAAGGCCCCTGGACGGCGCCGTGGTGGTGCTCGACCCCGGGCACAACCCGGACAACCGCGAGCACACCCGCGAGATCGCGCGCCGGGTGGACGCCGGCACGCACCGCAAGGAGTGCGACACCACCGGTACGGCCACCGACTCCGGCTACGCGGAGGCGTCCTTCACCCTCGACGTCGCCCGCCGCGCCCGCCCCCTCCTCGAAGAGCTGGGCGCGAGGGTGGAGTTCACCCACGACGGCGACCGCCCGTACGGGCCGTGCGTGGACGAGCGCGCCCGGATCGGGAACGAGGCGGGGGCCGACGCGGTGGTCTCGGTGCACGCCGACGGATCGGGCGAGGGCGACCGGGGCTTCCACCTCATCCTCCCGGCGCGGGTGACCGAGGGCGCGGCCGACACCCGGCGGATCACCGCCCCCTCGCGCCGGCTGGGCGAGCGCCTCGCCGAGGCCTTCGCCGAGGCCACGGGCTCCGGGCCGGCCGACTACCTGGGGGGCCCGGTGGCCGACACCGGTCTGACCGTCCGCGACGACCTGGGCGGACTGAACCTCTCCCGGGTGCCCAAGGTCTTCCTGGAGTGCGGCAACATGCGCGACCCGCGAGAGGCCCGGCATCTGGCCGATCCCGAGTGGCGGCAGCGCGCGGCCCGCGGCATCGCCGAGGGGGTCGCGGCCTTCCTGCTGGGCGAGCGCGGCGGCGCGCGGGGCGGCGCCCGAGGCGGCGCGTGAACCGGTGAGCGGGCCGGCGGGACGGGCCGGGGCCGGGCGGGAGAACCCGCCGGACTCCGCGGAGCGTCCTTCCGTACGATAGGGCCCGCCCCGTCTGACCAGACCATGACGAAACCGATTAAGGATATTACGTGAACATCCGCTCGCTCACCCGAAGCGATGGCGCGGTTGCCGGAGCAGCGGTACTGCTGTTCATCGCCTCGTTCCTCGCCTTCTTCAAGGCCGACGACTGCACCGAGAACTGCACGGTCAGCAGCTGGGATCCCGCGCTCTTCCCGCTGCTGCCGACGGTGACGCTCGCCGCGCTGATCGCGGCCGCCCTGCTCGTCCTCGGACGGATCATGCCCGGGGAGCGCAAGGTGGCGGGGCTCGGTCTCGACCAGTGGGGCACCGCGCTGGCGGTCTTCGTCGGCTGGGCGGCGCTGTGGTCGGTGTTCGCCACCATCGCGCCGGACCCGGAGGGCCTGGACCTCAACCGCAACATCGACCTGGGTGCGGGCGCCTGGCTGACCCTCATCGGCGGTCTGCTCCTGGCGGTCTTCGCCGTCCTGGGCAACACCGTGGGCGCGCTCAGGGCCCCGCTGCTGCCGGCCCCCTCCCCGCAGGCCCCGAACCCCTACGGTCCGGGCCCGCAGGCCGGCGGCTACGGCTACCCCGGCGCCCAGCACGGCCAGCCGATGCACGGCCAGCCGATGCAGGGGCAGCCGCAGGGCGGTTACGGCTACCCGGGCGGCCCGCAGCCGGGTCAGCCCGACCAGCACGGCCAGGCGGTGCAGGGCCAGGCGGCGCAGGGCCAGCCGGCGCACGGCCAGCACCAGCCGTACGACGGGGGCCGGCCGGCGCCGCAGCAGCAGGCGGCCCCGGCGGGCGGCGGCGCTCCGGCCGACCCGAACTTCCAGCCCTTCTGGTTCGCCGTTCCGGTCGCGCGGCCGCTGTACGGCGAGGACGGCTCCCCCGCCCCGGTCGCCGAACTGGCCCCGGGCACCTGGTACCTGGCGGTGGAGCAGCGCGGCCAGGCGCTGGTGGCGCAGACGCAGGACGGCCGCCGCGGCGTCCTGCAGGACACCTCCGGCATCCAGCGCGGCTGAATACCCCGCGATACCCCGCGCGCTCGCGCGAGCGGTCGTGGGGGGGGGGGGGGGGGGGGGGGGGGGGGGGGGGGGGGGGGGGGGGGGGGCGCGGGGGGGCGGGCGCGGCGGGGGGGGGGGGGGGGGGGGGGGGGGGGGGGGCGGCGGGCGG
>NZ_JBXUOY010000271.1:0-6754 GCF_057196705.1 Streptomyces sp. ATLC9
GGGCCGTGCGGCCCCGGCGGCGGCCCCGGCCCCGCCCGAGCCGCGGCGCCGCCGGGCGGGACGGATCGTGGCCACCGGGCTGGGGCTGACGCTCTTCCAGACCGCCTACTTCGCGGCCGTCCAGGCCACCGGGCTCGCCGTCGGCACGGTCGTCACCCTCGGCGCCGGGCCGGTGCTGATCGCACTCGGGGCCAGGCTCACGATGGGCGAGCGGCTGGGGCGCGGCGGCCTGGCGGCCGTGGCCGGTGCGCTGGCCGGTCTGGCGGTGCTGTGCCTGGGCGGCGACGGGACCACGGTGCGGCCGCTGGGCGTCGGCCTCGCGCTGCTGTCCGCCTCCGGTTACGCCGCCATCACCCTGCTGACCCGGTGGATGGGCCGCAACGGCGCGGGCGGCGACCCGTACTCCACCACCACCTGGGCGTTCGGCGTCGGAGCGGTGTGCCTGCTGCCCCTGGGACTGGCCGAAGGGCTGCTGCCGCACACCGCCGAGGACCCGCTGCGGGTGCTGCTCCTGCTGGCGTACACCGCCGCGGTGCCGACGGCGCTGGCCTACGCGCTGTACTTCGCGGGGGCGGCGGTCGTACGGTCGGCCACCGCCTCGGTGATCATGCTCATCGAGCCGGTGAGCGCGGCCGTGATCGCCGTCGTGCTGCTGGGCGAGCGGCTGACCGCGGCGACCGTCGCGGGCACCGCGCTGCTGCTCACCGCCGTGACGGGGCTGGCGATCGCCGAGGCGCGGCTGGCCTCCGGGGCGCGCCGCGCGGCCGCCTCGGGCGCGGGGGCCGGGGGGACCGGAGGCGTGGGAGGCGGGGCGGGGGCGTGACAACCGGAGGGTGAGAGGCCGGAGCGGGCGCGGGCGGAGGGAACCGCCCGTGCCCGCTCGCGTACCCGGTCCGCTCCGCCACCGTCAGAGAGCGGCGAGGTAATCCGGTACGGCGGCGCCCGCGGCCATGTCCTCGGCCGGTACGGGAGTGCCGTAGGTCCTCCGTACCGGCACCACACCGCTCCAGTGGGGGAGGGAGAGGTCCTCGGGCTCGTCGTTCGGGCCCCCGGTGCGGACCTTCGCCGAGACCTCCTCCAGATCCAGGGCGATGACGGCGGTGGCGGCCAGCTCCCGTGCGTCGGCCGGACGCGAGTCGGCCGAGCGTCCGGGGACGACCTGGTCGACGATGGCGTCGAGGGCGGCGGCCCGCTCCGCGGGGTCGTCCACCCGATGTGCGGTGCCGTGCACCACCACGGAGCGGTAGTTGACCGAGTGGTGGAAGGCGGAGCGGGCCAGCACCAGGCCGTCCAGATGCGTCACCGTCAGGCAGACGGGCAGGCCCTCGTCGGAGGAGCCCGCCGCCCGCAGCGGCCGGGAACCGGTGGAGCCGTGGACGTACAGGCGCTCGCCGACCCGGGCGTAGAGGGTCGGCAGGACGACCGGTGCGCCGTCGCGGACGAAACCGAGGTGGCACAGGTATCCGTCGTCGAGGACGGCGTGCACCAGCTCGCGGTCGTACGCCGCGCGCTCGCGGCCGCGGGTGGGGACGGTGCGTCCGGTCGGGGCGTACGCCTCTCCGTGGGTGGTGGACATGGTGTTCGACTCCCTCTCGTCCGCGGCGGTGAGCCGCCGACTTGCTCCCTTTATTGATCTAGTGCATAGTGTGTTTTGTGCTAGGAGCATATCGGATCGAAGGGCGGCGCGCAGCCGAGATCGCCGCCAGCGTGGAACGCGGGGTCGGCTCGGGGGATCTGGAGCCCGGCGGACTGCTGCCCCCCATGCGGGAGCTGGCGGCGGAGCTGGGCGTGAACCCCAACACGGTCGCCGCCGCCTACCGCACCCTGCGCGAGCGCGGAGTGATCGAGACGGCCGGACGGCGCGGCAGCCGGGTGCGCCCGCGCCCGGCCACCACCGCCCGCGAGGCGATCGGCGTCGAGGCGCCCGAGGGCGTGTGCGACATCTCCCAGGGCAACCCGGATCCGGCGCTGCTGCCCTCGCTGAACGCCGCGCTCGCCGCCGCCGCGCGGCGCCACGAGCGGCGCCCGACGCTCTACGGCGACCCCGGACTCACCGACGACCTGGTCCGGCTGGCGCGTGCGGCCTTCGACGCGGACGGGGTGCCGCCCGGCCCCGTCGCCGCCGCCTCCGGATCGCTGGACGCCATCGAGCGGGTGCTGGCGGCCCACCTGAAGCCCGGGGACGCGGTCGCCGTGGAGGACCCGGGGTGGGGGAGCCTGCTGGACCTCGTCCCCGCGCTGGGTCTGCGGACGCTCCCGGTCGCCCTGGACGACGACGGCCCCCTGCCGGGGTCGGTCGAACGGGCGCTGCGGCAGGGCGCGCGGGCCCTGATCGTCACCGACCGGGCCCAGAACCCGACCGGCGCCGCGGTCCGTGCGCCGCGCGCCCGCGAACTGCGCCGCGTCCTGGCCGCACACCCACGCGTACTGCTGATCGAGGACGACCACGGACACGGCATCGTCGACCTCCCCCTGCACCCGCTGGCGGGCGAGGACGGTCCGGCCGACCACTGGGCTCTGGTGCGCTCCACCGCCAAGGCATACGGCCCCGACCTGCGGCTGGCGGTGCTGACCGGCGACGCCGTCACCGTCGACCGGGTGCGCGGACGGCAGCGGCTGGGGCCCGGCTGGGTCAGCCATCTGCTCCAGCACACCGTCACCGCTCTGTGGGAGGACCGGGCGATCGACCCCGCCGAGATCGCCGGCTCCTACGGCCGCCGCCGCGCCGCACTGCTCGACGCGCTCGCCGCGCGCGGAATCGAGGCGTACGGACGCAGCGGGATCAACGTGTGGGTGCCGGTGCCCGACGAGACCGGCGCGGTCGCCCGGCTGCTGCGGGCCGGCTGGGCCGTCGCCCCCGGGGCCCGCTTCCGGATCGCCTCGCCGCCCGGCATCCGGCTGACCGTCTCGCCCCTGTCCGAGGACGAGGCCGGGCCGGTCGCCGACGCGGTGGCGGCGGCGATCCGGCCCGGCGAGGCGCGGCGGTACGGCTGAACCGTACCGTCCGTCACGGCCGCGTGCTCCGCTCCCGGTTCCGTGCCCGGCTCTGTGTCAGGGCCGCGCCGACGAGCACGATCAGCGCGCCGACGGGGGTGCTCCAGACCAGGTGCTCGTCCAGCAGCGCGACTCCGGCCGCCGTGGCGATCACGGGGATGAAGTACGTCACCAAGGTGGCCGTGGTCGGGCCCACCTCCGCCACCAGCCCGTACTGCAGCAGGAAGGCGACCCCGGTGCCCAGCGCGCCCAGCGCGGCCACCGCCAGCAGCGGTCCGGCGGGGAACGAATCCGGGAAGGAGGTGAACAACGGTGTCACCACGGCCAGTTGCAGAGTGCCGAGCAGAAGCTGGGAGCCGGCCATCGCCACGTTGGAGCCGTCCGCGCCCGACAGCGTGCGCCGCACGTACACCCAGCCGACCGCGTAGCTGAGCGCGGCGACCAGCGCCATGGCCGTGCCGGCGGGATCCTGCCCGCTGAACCCCTGCCAGGCGCCGAGCACGGTCAGGACGCCCGCGAAACCGACGCCGAGCCCGCCCACCCGGCGCCGGGTGGGCCGGTCGTCGGAGAGGGCGACCAGGGAGAGCAGCATGCCCCACAGAGGCGTGGTGGCGTTGCAGATGCCCGCCAGGGTGGAGGAGATGGTCAGCTCGGCGTAGGAGAAGAGGGTGAACGGCAGCGCGTTCAGCAGGAACGCGGCGACCGCCAGATGCCCCCAGGTGCGCGGGCCCCGCGGCAGTCGCTCACGCCGCAGCAGCAGCACCGCGCCCAGGACGGCCGTACCGAAGACCAGGCGTCCCAGGGTGACCTGGAGCGGGGCGAAGCCGTGGGTGCCGATCTTGATCAGCAGGAAGCTGAAACCCCAGATCAGGCTGAGGGCGGCGAAGCGGACGCGCCAGTCGACCGCGGGCGGACGGCGGGCCGCGGAAGGGACCGGGGCGGCCGGGACGGCCTGAGCGGTGGGGCCGGGGGAGCCGGGAACCGGCACGGCGCCGGGAGGAGCGGAGGCGGACATGCGTCAACGATGGCGCCTTCAATGATTGAGGACAAGTGAGAAATCCTGGAGTGAAAAGCTTAGTATCGCTTACATGTTGAATCTGGACCGGCTGCGCATCCTCCATGCCGTCGCCCGCCACGGCTCGGTGAGCGGGGCGGCCGAGGAGCTGTACGTCACCACCTCGGCCGTCTCCCAGCAGATGGCCAAACTGGAGCGCGAGGCCGGCCAGCAACTGCTCGCCAGGAACGGCCGCGGCGTCCGGCTCACCGACGCCGGCCGCCTGCTCGCCGAGCACGCCCGGCGCGTGCTGTCCCAGCTCGAACTCGCCGAGGCCGAACTGGAGGCGCACCGCGGCCAGGCCGTCGGTGAACTGCTGCTCGCCGCCTTCCCCACCGCGGCCCGTGGACTGTTCCCCGCGGCCCTGGCCGCGCTGCGCGCCGGCCACCCCCGGCTGCGACCCCGGATGCGGGAGCTGGAGCCCGAGGAGTCGGTACGGGCGCTGGTGCGCGGGGACATCGACCTCGCGGTCGTCCTGGACTGGCACAACCGGCCCCTGTCCCTGCCCGGCGGACTGGCCAAGGAGCCGCTCCTGGACGACCCGGCCGATGTGGCGATGCCCGCCGGCCACCCCCGCGCCAAGGCCCGATGGGTGGAACTGGCCGACTTCGCGGACGACGAGTGGGTCTCCTGGCCCGGGGGCGAGTTCTGTCATGACTGGCTGCTGTTCACCCTGCGCGGTCAGGGCATCGAGCCCAGGCTGTGCCACACGGCCGGGGAACACCACACCCAGCTCGCCCTGGTCGGCGCCGGTCTCGGGGTCGCCGTCGCCCCTCGCCTCGGCCGCGGACCGCTGCCCGCGGGAGTGGTGGTCGCCCCCGTGCGGCACCCGATGAAGCGGCACGTCTACGCGGTCTGGCGGGAGGACGCCGACCGCAGGCCGTCCATCCGGGCGGCGGTGGAGGCGCTGCGCACGGCCGCGGACGGCGCCGGCGGGCGGCGTTCGCCGGCGTCGGGGCGGTTGCCGGCGGCCGCGTTCGCGCGCCCGGTGTCGGAGGCGTGACATACGGTTGGAGCCGCCATCGCTACCGGTCCCGGGTGCCGGGCGCGGGCGTTCGCCGGCCGGTTCGCCCGGTTCGGTGCGGCTTGCCCAGGCGGTGGCCGAGCGGGGGGCTGTGGGCGGCGGGTGCGAGCCGCATCCGGTGCGGGGCGTGGAGCGGGGGTGGCGACCAAGGCGGAGTCGACGGCGTATCACGGCGGCGGGGGGGGGGGGGGGGGGGGGGGCGCGGGGGCGGCCGGGGGGGCGGCGGTGGACCGCGGGCCGGAGGCCGCGGGGCAGCGGGGGGGGGCGCGCGGCGGCGCCCGCCCCGCCACGGCCGGGGCCGGCGGACCGCCACAGCACCCACTCGTGCCCGGCGAAGACGCCGCCCCCGGCGGACACCCGGACGCCCGGGGCATCCCGCCAGGCGCCCACGAGGACAGGGAAAGGTCCGGACACCATGACCGGCGAGTTACGGACTGAAGCGACGCTTCGACAGCGAGGCGGCACATCTCATCGGCGGCAGGATCCGTGCCGTGCGCCCCGAGTTCGATGTCGAGGGGTACGCCGCCGAGACCGGGCGGCGTGTCCAGGGCAAGGAACTGAAGGACCGCGTCCTGGTCCTGGCCGAGGGCCTGCGCACCCGGCTGCCCGGGGACTACCCCGGCGCCGTGCCGGTCCTCCTGTCGATTCTCGGCGACGAACTCGCCGAGGGCGAAGGCATGTTCAACCCCAGCTGGTTCCTGATGCCGGTGGCCGGATTCGTGGAGGAGTACGGTCTCGACCACCCCGAGGTGTCCCTCGACGCCATCGAGGAGATCACCAGGCGGCACACCGGTGAGTACGCGATCCGGCCCTACATCGAGCGGCACCACGAGCAGGCGATGGAGCGGATCGCCCGGTGGGCCCACAGCCCGAGCCACAACGTGCGGCGCCCGGCGAGCGAAGGAGTCCGGCCCCGCCTGCCCTGGGCCCGCACCCTCGACGTCTTCGTCAGGGATCCGCGGCCCGTCCTGGAGATCCTCGAACCGCTCCGCGGCGACCCGTCCGAGTACGTCCGCAGGTCCGTCGCGAACAACCTCAACGACATCTCCAAGGACAACCCCGGCACCGCCCTCGCCACCGCGTTGCGCTGGCTGGAGGAGAGCCCCGCCCCCGAGACCCACCGGATCGTCCGGCACGGGCTGCGCACCCTGGTGAAGAAGGGCGACCAGCAGGCCCTGGCCGCTCTCGGCGCGACCGGCGGTGAGCAGGTCCAGGTGCCCCGGCTGAGCGTCACCCCCCGGTCGGTGACCGTCGGGGACACCCTCCTGATCGACCTCGACATCGTGAACACCGACGACCGGGCCCACAACGTCACCGTCGACTACGTCGTCCACCATGTGCGCAGGAACGGCCGCAGCGTCCCCGAGGTCCTCAAGCTCACGGTCCTCGACCTCGCGGCCGGCGAACGGCGGAGCCTGCGGAAGACCCACTCCGTCAAGGAGGTCCGGACCCGCAAGTACTATCCGGGCGAGCACGCCGTCGACATCCAGGTCAACGGCCTGGTGAAGGCCACCGGGCGATTCGGTCTGCGCATATGAACAGCACCGCTGGCGGTGCTGCCCCCGTCGCTGCGCGTGTGGCTCGGGCCGGTCGCGGCCCTCGGCGCACCGGCGGCCCCGGCCCGGGGCCCCCGGGGGGCGGGGGCGGGGGGGGGTGGGGGGGTGTAGTTCCGCCCCCGGGTG
>NZ_JBXUOY010000272.1:0-6688 GCF_057196705.1 Streptomyces sp. ATLC9
CGGCGCAGATAAACATCGGAGGGGACGGCGGGGGGCGCCCGCCCGGGGGGGCGCCCCCGGACCGTGGTTGCAGCATGGGCGCCCCCGGGGCGGTGGGTCAGACAGTGCGCTGGCTCGCGAAGAAGACCAGCCGGTACTTCCCGATCTGGACCTCGTCACCGTTGTTGAGCATGACCGAGTCGATCCGCTCGCGGTTGACGTACGTGCCGTTGAGGCTGCCGACATCGGCGACGGTGAACCGGCCGTCCGGGCCACGCCGGAACTCCACGTGGCGGCGGGAGACGGTCACATCGTCCAGGAAGATGTCGCTCTCGGGGTGGCGTCCCGCCGTCGTCAGCTCGCTGTCCAGCAGGAAGCGGCTGCCGGAGTTCGGCCCCCGGCGCACCACCAGCAGCGCCGAGCCCATCGGCAGTGCGTCCACGGCCGCCTGGGCCTCGGGGGACAGCGACGGCAGGGCCGTCTGCCCCGTCATCTCGGCGTCGTAGGCCTCGATGCCCGAGATCGAGATGGTGGAGGTCGTCTCCGAGGAGCGCTCGGGTGCGACTCCGCCCCGCAGCGGCGCCCCGCAGTTGGAACAGAACCGGCTCGCCTCGGCGGCGCGGGTCCCGCACCTCGAACAGATCGGCAAGTCGGATCCTCCACCCGTACCAGAGGCTGATGACGCCTCGGAACCTATGCGGCCGGACGCTTCCCGGTCAACAGAGACAGGGCCGTGGCCACTCGAATCGCCGCCGGGCGCGACCTCGTCGCGGAAGAGCGGACGCTCCCCCCCCTCCGCCGCGGGCTCGCCGCCGCGCGACGCGCGGTGCCGGGCGCCGTCCCCGGCGCTCTGACGCTTACCGAACAACTTCCCAAGAAAACTCACGGGCGATTCCCCTCGCACGAAACAGACCCGCCCGTGGGGCAGGACAGACCCTCGATGCTCACGGTGGCCGAACCGGACGTCCTCACAACGTCCCTGGCCTTCGGACAGTTTCCCTTACCCGCAGGCCGGCAAGCGCGCCGACCCCCGGTTTCTTCACTCGTCGGCTCACTGCGATGACGACTGAGCGTAGTCAGGCCGCTTCGCCGATCGCAAGGCATCCACGACGATCTTCTCTGAACGGGTTACGGACACGGTGGCCTGCTCCTTCTCCAGGGACTGGACGACGCCGCCCGGGATGTTGAGCGCCGGCTCGAGGTCCTGCGGCTTGCCGATGACCTCGAAGCTGTAGGGCGAGGCCACCTTGCGGCCGTCGATCCTGATACTGCCGCCGCTGTCGGTGAAGTGCGTGCTCGTCACCACCCGCACATCGTTGACCTCGATGGCCTCGGCCCCCGCGGCACGCAGCTCCTGGATCGCGTCCAGCAGCATGTGCGCCTCGACCATACCCGCGGCGTCGTTCACCACCACCTGGATACCCGGCCCCTCGGCCGCGACCGTGCCCGCCAGCACACCGAGCTGCCGGGCCCTCTCCTCGGTCTGCCGACGCGCCTCCTCGGCCTGGTCCGAGCTGTTCTCCAGTTCGGACTTCTGGTTCTCCAGCGTCCGCTTCTCCTCCTCCAGCCGCTGGGTGCGGCTGTCGAGCTCGTCGAGGATCCGCACCAGGTCCTCCTGTCGCGCGCCGCGCAGCGGACTGTTCTCGCTGGTGGAACGGACCTGGATGGCAAGTCCCAGCCCGAGGACGAACAACAGCAGCGCCACGGTGAGTTGATTGCGGTTCACCCGGGGCGGCCACAGCCCGCGGATCAGCCGTTCACGCCCGCCCGGGGACGGCTCCCCGCCGCCCGGCCCGGCGTGCTCCACCGGCCCCGCGGCGGTCCCGTCCCGCCCCTCTTCCGGGCCCCTGCCCGGCGGTGTCGTCCTGTCGTCGCTCATCGCTCACTCACGCCCGGAACACATGCCGCCGGATGGCGGCGGCATTGGAGAAGATACGGATGCCCAGCACCACCACGACTCCCGTCGACAGCTGCGCGCCGACGCCGAGCTTGTCGCCGAGGAAGACGATCAGGGCGGCCACCACCACGTTCGACAGGAACGACACCACGAAGACCTTGTCGTCGAAGATGCCGTCCAGCATCGCGCGCAGCCCGCCGAAGACCGCGTCCAGCGCCGCCACGACGGCGATCGGCAGATAGGGCTCGACGACCGTCGGCACCACGGGACGGACCAGGAGTCCGGCCACGACTCCCACGATGAGGCCCAGAACGGCGATCACGATGTGCTGCCCTTTCCTGTCTTCACGGGCTCTGCCGTACGAACGGTGAGACTGGGCGCGGCCGGCAACCGCACCCTGTCCTGAACGGATATGGCGGTGCGGATGTCGTAGTTGTCCTCGAGCACCTCCAGGTACAACCCGTCGCTGCTGCCCCGGAAGGCTTCGCTCAGCCCCTTGCCGTCGCCCACCGCGAGCAGGGTGTACGGCGGTACCAGCGGTTTGTTGTCGACGAGTATCGCGTCACCGGCGGCGCGGATGGCCGACAGGGCCGTCAGCCGCTGCCCGTTGACCGAGATCGCCTCCGCCCCCGACTCCCACAGCCCGTTGACGACCCGCTGCAGATCCCTGTCCCGTACCCGACCGGTGTCCGCGAAGCCGGTGCTCCGGCGCGGCCCCCCGCCCTCGCCCGGCCCGGAGTCCTCGGCGTCGTCGACCACCAGCTTGAGTCCCGGCCCCTCGACCGGCACCGCCCCGGCCAGCAACGCGACCACTTCGCCGCGGTCGCCGCCGTGTTCCTGGAGCGCCTCGCGCTGCATCGCCGCGACCTCCTCGCGGAGACCGTCCACACCGCTCTGCAGGCTGTCGGCGTCCCGGCCGCCGTCCTCGATCCGGTCGATCAGCTCCTGCCGCTCCCGTGCCTCCGTCGGCGCCTCGAAACGCGCCTGGGCGGCCCCCAGCGTGACCACCAGTGCGGCCAGGACGAGGCCGGCCGTCAGAACGAGCTTCCCGCGCAGTGTGCGGGGCAGCCCGGACCGGCCCTCGGCGCCCCGGCGGTCCGCCGCTTCCGCGTAGCCGTCGTCGAGGCTGTGCTCCATCACATTGGTGAGCAGCGACATGGAGGCGTCGGGTCGCGCAGGCCTCGAGGGGGTACTCCGTACGGGGTGCTGCTGCGACATGCCGCACATCGTCGCACGTCGAGGGCCGTACCGCCGAACGGGGCTTCCGCAGTGCCGGAGCGCATCCGTTCGGCGGTACGGTACCGCCGTCGTCCCGGGATCCGTCGAGCCGTCAGCGGCCGGCGCTGTCGACCACCGCCGACCACTCGTCGAGCAGGGCCTGAGCGGAAGCGTCGTCAGGCCCCTCGGCCCACAGATGGGTGACCGCCTCGGCCGGGTCCGGCAGCACCATGACCCAGCGGCCGTCGGACTCCACCACCCGTACACCGTCGGTCGTATCGACGAAACGTTCCCCCGCGGCCTCGACGACCCGGCGCATGACCAGGCCCTTCACCGCCCAGGGGGTGGCCAGGTCACGGCGCAGCACATGAGCCTGTGGGATACGGGCGTCGATCTGGCTCAGGGTGAGCTGGGTGCGGGCCACGAGCCCGAGCAGCCGCACGAAGGCCGCCGTGCCGTCGAAGACACTGCTGAACTCCGGCACGATGAACCCGCCCCGGCCATCACCGCCGAAGACGGTGGCCTCGTCCCGCCCGACCCTGGTGAGATCGTCCGGCGAAGTCGTGGTCCACTCCACCTGGGTGCCGTGGTAGGCGGCCACCTGCTCGGCGATGCGGGTCGTGGTCACCGGCAGAGCGACCTTCCCGCTGCGCCGCTCCGCGGCGATCAGGTCGAGCATCACCAGCAGTGCCCGCTGGTCCTCGATGATCGTGCCACGCTCGTCCACCAGGGAGATCTTCTCGCCCACCGGATCGAACCGGACACCGAAGGCCGCCCGTGCCGACGCCACGATCTCCCCCAGCCGCACCAGCCCGGCACGACGGGTCTCAGCGGTCTCGGTCGGCCGCGACTCGTCCAGTCCCGGATTGATCGTCAGCGAGTCGACCCCGAGCCGGCCCAGCAGGCTGGGCAGGACGAGACCGGCGCTCCCGTTGGAGGCGTCCACGACGACCTTGAGACCGGACTCGGCGACACCGGTGGTGTCCACCGCCCTGAGCAGCGTCCCCGTGTAGGAGTCGAACACGCTGGCCGGGAAGCTCAGGTCTCCGATCTCTCCGGGGAACGCCCTGCGGTACTCCTGACGGGCGTAGACGCGGTCCAGCTTGCGCTGCCCCGCCTGCGAGAGGTCGGCGCCCCGCTCGTCGAAGAACATGATGTCGACGGAGTCGGGAACGCCTGGCGTCGTACGGATCATGATGCCGCCGGCGCTGCCTCTCGCGGTCTGCTGCCGTGCCACCGGCAACGGCACGTTCTCCAGGTCCCGCACGTCGATGGCGCTCGTCTGGAGGGCGGAGATCACGGCGCGCTTCAGAGCGCGTGCGCCTCGGGAGTGGTCACGAGCCGTGGTGACCGTCGACCCCTTCTTCAGTGTCGTGGCGTACGCCCCGGCCAGCCGCACGGCCAGCTCCGGCGTGATCTCCACGTTGAGGATGCCGGAGACGCCTCGGGCACCGAACAGATGAGCCTGGCCTCGCGACTCCCAGATAACCGACGTGTTGACGAAGGCGCCGGCCTCGACCGTCTTGAAGGGATAGACCCGGACGTTGCCCTGGACGATGGACTCCTCGCCCACCAGGCACTCGTCACCGATCACCGCGCCGTCCTCGATCCGGGCGGCGCGCATCACATCGGTGTTCTTGCCGATGACGCAGCCGCGGAGGTTGGACTGCGGACCGATGTAGACGTTGTCGTGGACGACGGCCCTGTGCAGGAACGCACCGCTCTTGACCACCACGTTGGAGCCGATGACCGTGTGCTCCCGCAGTTCGGCGCCGGCTTCGACCTTGGCGTAGTCGCCCACGTACAGCGGACCGCGCAGCACCGCGTCGGGATGGACCTCCGCGCCTTCCGCGATCCAGACCCCCGGGGAGATCTCGAACCCGTCGACCTCGACGTCGACCTTCCCCTCGAGAACGTCGGCCTGCGCCTTCACATAGCTCTCGTGGGTACCGACGTCCTCCCAGTACCCCTCGGCGACGTATCCGTACACCGGCTTGCCCTCCTTCATCAGCTGAGGGAAGACGTCACCGGACCAGTCCACGGGGACATCGGGGTCGACGTAGTCGAAGACCTCCGGTTCCATGACGTAGATGCCGGTGTTCACGGTGTCGGAGAAAACCTGGCCCCAGGTGGGCTTCTCCAGGAACCGCTCCACCTTTCCGTCGTCGTCGACGATGGTGATGCCGAACTCGAGTGGGTTGGGCACCCTCGTGAGACACACGGTCACCATCGCACCGCGCTCTCGATGGAAATTGATGAGCTCGGTCAGATCGAAGTCAGTGAGCGCGTCACCGGAAATGACGAGGAAGGAGTCGTCCTTGAGGGCTTCCTCTGCGTTCTTGACGCTGCCCGCGGTACCCAGAGGCTTTTCCTCATTGGCGTAGGTGAGCTCCATTCCGAGCTCCTCGCCGTCACCGAAGTAGTTCTTGACCAGGGAGGCCAGGAACTGTACGGTCACCACGGTCTCGGTGAGACCATGCCGCTTGAGCAGCCGCAGCACGTGCTCCATGATGGGCCTGTTGGCCACTGGCAGCAACGGCTTGGGCATACTCGCGGTCATCGGGCGAAGGCGAGTTCCTTCGCCACCGGCCATTACGACGGCCTTCATGTCGGAAGCGTCCTCCTTGAAGAGACGGCATACACGCCGACTGTGCCCGCCCAAAGAGCCCCGTGAATCTACTAAAGGGCCACTCGGGTCTCGCAGCCCCCGACGAGAGACAGGACCTAGTCGGCTGCGGCGTCCGCCTTGACAAGCCGGCGGACTTGAACCACATAGAGGATTCCTGCCCACCAGTACAGGGTTGTACCCCAGCCTGCGAACGCCCATCCGAAAATAGCAGCCAGTGACGGAAGCCATCCGCTTCCGTCACTGAGGAGCAGCAGCGGGAAGGCGTACATCAGGTTGAAGGTGGCGGCTTTCCCCAGGAAGTTGACCTGAGGTGGCGCATACCCACGGCGGTCCAGGACCCAGACGGCGACCAGCAGCATGAGCTCACGCGCCAGGAGCAGCGCTGTGAGCCAGAGTGGGAGGATGCCACGCCACGTCAGTCCGGCCAGAGTGGAGAGCACATACAGCCGGTCGGCCGCCGGATCGAGGATGCGGCCGAGACCACTGACCTGGTTCCAGCGGCGGGCCAGCTTTCCGTCCAGATAGTCACTGATGCCGCTGAACGCGAGCACGAGCAACGCCCAGCCGTCGGCGTTGGGACCTCCGAACTCCGGCCAGAGGATCAGCCACAGGAAGAGCGGCACTCCCACGAGCCGCGCCATGCTGAGGATGTTGGGGATGGTGAGGACACGGTCCGTCTGGACGCGTGTCTCCTGAGCCTCCACCCGGGACCTCCTATGAGTCCGTACCAACGATGCCTCCCGACCTTACCCTCAGCCCGAGTACAGGCACGAAAGGGGGCCCGGAAGGCGGGACTCTCGTGAACGCGGGAAAGCCCTGCCGGGCGAACCCGGCAGGGCTTTCTTTCACAAATCGTTCGGCGGCGTCCTACTCTCCCACACGGTCCCCCATGCAGTACCATCGGCGCTGAAAGGCTTAGCTTCCGGGTTCGGAATGGAACCGGGCGTTTCCCTCTCGCTGTGACC
>NZ_JBXUOY010000273.1:0-6616 GCF_057196705.1 Streptomyces sp. ATLC9
CCGTAACCCCGCGCGGGGTTACGGGGCACACGCCTCTCGGGGGAAGGAGGATCAGAAGTCGTCGTCGAAGGAGACCGATCCCTCCACCGCGACCTGGTAGGCCGAGGCGCGGCGCTCGAAGAAGTTGGTCAGCTCCTGGACGTTCTGCAACTCCATGAAGGAGAACGGGTTCGACGCGCCGTAGCGGGCGGGGAAGCCCAGCCGGACCAGCCGCTGGTCCGCCACGCAGCGCAGGTACTCGCGCATCGACTCGGTGTTCATCCCCGGCAGGCCCTCGCCGCACAGGTCCCGGGCGAACTGCAGTTCGGCCTCGACGGCCTCCTCCAGCATCTCCTCGACCTGCCGCCGCAGCCCGTCGTCGAACAGCTCCGGCTCCTCCCGGCGCACCGTGTCCACCACGTCGAAGGCGAACGACATGTGCATCGACTCGTCGCGGAAGACCCAGTTGGTGCCGGTGGCCAGCCCGTGCAGCAGACCGCGGGAACGGAACCAGTAGACGTAGGCGAAGGCGCCGTAGAAGAACAGGCCCTCGATGCACGCCGCGAAGCAGATCAGGTTCAGCAGGAAGCGGCGGCGGTCGGCCCGGCTCTCCAGGCGGTCGATCGACTCCACCGAGTCCATCCAGCGGAAGCAGAACCGCGCCTTCTCCCGGATGGAGTCGATGTTCTCCACCGCGGCGAAGGCGGCGGCGCGCTCGTCCGGGTCGGGCAGGTAGGTGTCCAGCAGGGTCAGGTAGAACTGGACGTGCACGGCCTCCTCGAACAGCTGCCGTGACAGGTACAGCCGCGCCTCGGGTGAGTTGATGTGCCGGTACAGCGTCAGTACCAGGTTGTTGGCCACGATCGAGTCGCCGGTGGCGAAGAAGGCGACCAGCCGTCCGATCAGGTGCTGCTCTCCGGGGGAGAGCTTCGCGAGATCGGCCACATCGGAGTGGAGGTCCACCTCCTCCACCGTCCAGGTGTTCCTGATCGCGTCGCGGTAGCGCTCGTAGAAGGCCGGGTAGCGCATCGGCCGCAGGGTGAGCTCGAAGCCCGGGTCCAGCAGGTTCCGGGAAGCCGGGTTCTGGGTGGTGGTCACTGGCATGCCTCACAGGACTCGGGGTTCTCCAGGGAGCAGGCGGCGTCGGCGGCCGGCGCTCCCCGTTCCGCAGGGGCGGGGGCTTGGGTGATCGGGGCGGGAACGGCCGCGGACGCGCCGCCCGCCGCCCGTGCGATCCGGGTCGCGGGGCGCGAGCGCAGGTAGTACGTGGTCTTCAGGCCGCGCTTCCAGGCGTAGGCGTACATCGAGCTGAGCCGGCCGATGGTCGGCGACGCCATGAACAGGTTGAGCGACTGGCTCTGGTCCAGGAACGGGGTGCGGTCCGCGGCCATGTCGATCAGGGCGCGCTGCGGGATCTCCCACGCCGTGCGGTACAGCGCGCGGACCTCCGCGGGGATACCGGGCAGACCGGCCACCGAGCCGCCGGCCTCGCGCAGCGCCTCGCGGGTGCGCTCGTCCCACCGGCCCAGCCGCTTGAGGTCCGCCACCAGGTACGGGTTCACCTGGAGGAACTCGCCGCTGAGCGTCTCGCGCTTGAAGAGGTTGGAGACCTGCGGCTCGACGCACTCGTGGACGCCCGCGATCGAGGCGATCGTCGCGGTCGGAGCGATCGCCAGCAGCAGTGAGTTGCGCAGGCCCGCGGCCGCGATCCGCTCCCGCAGCGCGGCCCAGCGCTCCGGCCAGGTGATCTCCGCGTCCGGGTAGTGGTCGACGTGGAGCACGCCGCGGGCGGCGCGGGTCGCGGACCAGGCCGGATGCGGGCCGTGGCGCTCGGCGAGAGCGGCGGAGGCCTCGTAGGCGGCGAGCATGATCCGCTCGGAGATCCGGGTGGACAGCCTCCTGGCCCCGGGGGAGTCGAAGGGCAGCCGCAGCCGGAAGAACACGTCCTGCAGACCCATCAGCCCCAGACCCACCGGGCGCCAGCGGGAGTTGGAGGCGGCGGCCTGCCCGGTCGGGTAGTAGTTGACGTCCACCACGCGGTCGAGGAAGGTGACGGCGGTGCGGACGGTGGCGTCCAGCCGCTCCCAGTCCAGTTCCTCGCCGGGGCGCGGGCCCCCGTCGGCGGGGGCGCGCAGATGGGCGGCGAGGTTGACCGAGCCCAGGTTGCACACGGCCGTCTCGCCGTCCTCGGTGACCTCCAGGATCTCGGTGCAGAGGTTGGAGGAGTGGACGACGCCGCCCGGCTCGGCGGTCTGGTTGGCCGTGCGGTTGGCGGTGTCCTTGAAGGTCATCCAGCCGTTGCCGGTCTGGGCGAGGGTGCGCATCATCCGGGCGTAGAGGGTGCGCGCCGCGATCGCCCGCACCGCCAGCCCGGCGGCCTCCGCGCGGCGGTAGGCGGCGTCGAACCCCTCACCCCACAGGTCCACCAGTTCGGGGACGTCGCAGGGGGAGAACAGCGACCAGTCGGCGTCCGCCTCGACCCGGCGCATGAACTCGTCCGGGATCCAGTGGGCGATGTTGAGGTTGTGGGTGCGGCGGGCGTCCTCGCCGGTGTTGTCGCGCAGTTCGAGGAACTCCTCGATGTCCGCGTGCCAGGTCTCCAGATAGACGCAGGCCGCGCCCTTGCGCCGGCCGCCCTGGTTGACGGCCGCGACCGAGGCGTCAAGGGTCCGCAGGAACGGCACGATGCCGCCGGAGTGGCCGTTGGTACCGCGGATCAGCGAGCCGCGCGAGCGGATCCGCGAGAAGGACAGCCCGATGCCGCCGGCGTGCTTGGACAGGCGGGCGACCTGGTGGTAGCGCTCGTAGAGCGAGTCCAGCTCGTCCCGGGGGGAGTCCAGCAGGTAGCAGGAGGACATCTGGGGATGGCGGGTGCCGGAGTTGAACAGGGTGGGGGAGGAGGGGAGGTAGGACAGCGTGCTGGTGAGCCGGTACAGCTCGGCGACCTCCTCCAGCGCCTCCCGGGAGGAGTCGGCGGCCAGCCCGCAGGCCACGCGCAGCAGGAAGTGCTGCGGGGTCTCGATCACGGCGCGCGTCACCGGGTGGCGCAGCAGGTAGCGGGAGTGGACCGTGCGCAGCCCGAAGTAGCCGAAGCGGTCGTCGGCGCCGTCTTCGAGGGCGTCCTCGGCCAGCGCGTCGAGCCGCCCGGCGTGCTCGGCGACGAAGCCGGCCGTGCGGTCGGCGATCAGCCCCTGCCGGTGGCCGACCGCCACCGAGGCCGAGAACGACACCGCGCCCTGCCCGGCGGCTTCCCGGCGGATCGCCGGGGCGAGCAGCCGCGCCGCGAGCCGCGAGTACTCGGGCTCGACGGCGATGAGGCCGGCCGCGGCCTCGGTCGCCAGGGAGCGCAACTGCTCCTCGTCCGCGCCGGGGTGGCGTCCGCGCAGCGCGGCGGCCGCGACCCGGCCGGGGTCGGTGGCGGGCAGGTCGGAGGCGAGGTCGGTCAGGGTGCGCAGCAGCGCCGCGCCGGGACGGTCGTCCTCCGGTACGGAGGCCGGTGCACAGGCTGTGGCGGGCTCCGCTGATGAGATGGTCACTCGGTGCTCTCCCTCGTGGGCCGGCGGCCCCGGAGGGAGGCGGGACAGGCGCGTACGGGCACACCCGGCCGGAAGAGGGCGCGCCGCACTCGCGTCCGCCGGCCCAACCCACGAGGCCCGGACGTGTGAACGAACACCGTCGGCAGGTCCTCGGACTCGCGGCGCACGGCCCGGACCGTGCGAACGACACGGGGGCAGCCCGCCGCACACCGTTGCGGGACAGCTCCGGACTCACACCGGATTCCCCTGCGGCGACAGCGAGATGAGCATACATCTAGTGCCAATCCTGGAAAGCACCCCTAGATGTTGTGTCGCAGGAGTCCTCGGGCGGAGTGCGGAACCTCGGCCCGGTGCCGGGCGTCGCGCGGCACGGCGAGGTACGGGTCCTGGGTGCCGAAGTCCAGCAGACCGTCCCCGGGACACACCCCGGCCGTCAGCTCACCGACGGTCTCGAACTCGTGCGGGTGCGCGGCCCTGACGGCGATGTCCAGCCCGGATGGTGATGTCCATGACGGTCGTCACGCGGCGTCCCGGCCGTGGTGGCGCAGCGGCTTTCCGCCGGCGGGGCGCACGGGCGCGGAAGAGGGATCGGCGGGCCGGCGGCCGGGCGCCCGCTCACCGCCCCCGGCCGGGCCGCTGGAGCCGGGCGACGAACTTGTACCGGTCGCCGCGGTAGACCGAGCGCACCCACTCCACCGGCTCGCCCTCGGTGTCGCGCGAGTGCCGGGAGAGCATCAGCATCGGCAGGCCGACGTCCGTGCCCAGCAGGCCCGCCTCGCGCGGGGTGGCCAGTGAGGTCTCGATGGTCTCCTCCGCCTCGGCGAGGTGGATGTCGTACACCTCGGCCAGGGCCGTGTAGAGGGAGGAGTACTTCACCAGGCTGCGGCGCAGGGCGGGGAAGCGCTTCTGCGACAGATGCGTGGTCTCGATGGCCATCGGCTCGCCGCTGGCCAGCCTCAGCCGCTCGATGCGCAGGACGCGGTCCCCGGAGGAGATGTCCAGCAGTCCGGCGAGCCGGTCGTCGGCGCTGACGTAGCCGATGTCCAGCAGCTGGGAGGCGGGTTCCAGGCCCTGGGCCCGCATGTCCTCGGTGTAGGAGGTGAGCTGGAGCGCCTGGGCGACCTTGGGCTTGGCCACGAAGGTGCCCTTGCCCTGGATGCGCTCCAGCCGCCCTTCGACGACCAGTTCCTGGAGTGCCTGGCGCACGGTGGTGCGGGAGGTGTCGAACTCGCCGGCGAGCGTGCGCTCCGGGGGGACCGGGGTGCCCGGGGGCATCGTCTCGGTCATCTCCAGCAGATGGCGCTTGAGCCGGTAGTACTTGGGCACGCGCGCGGTGCGCCCGGCGGCGCTGTTCGTGGCCCCGTCGCTCTGCATCGCGCGCCTTTCCGGCTCGTGTCTCGACTTCTCCAGTGCCGTCACCGGCTTCCTCCGTACGTAGCGGATCACATCGTGGCACGGCCGCCGTCCCCGGGGGCGTCCCGGCCCAGATGTCGGTCCGGTAACGGATGCGACCGCGAGCTTTATACACCGTTGACAGCGATATAGGTCTAGGCCAAGCTGCGGGCACTGGTCTAAACCACTACAGGCCAGCCCAGCCCCACGGGCCGTACTCGTCGCATGTCGACGCATCCCGGCGCCCGCCACGCACGGTACGGCAGACGCGGCCATCCGGCGGGAGCGGAAATCTCGGACGGCGGGCGGGGGGACTCTGGCATCCCGAAGGAGAAGCACGTGAAGCACAAGCTCGTAGCGGCGATCGGTGCCGCGGCGATGATGACCGGCCTCGTCGCCTGCGGCGGGGACGGCGGGGACAACTCCTCCAAGGCTCCCGGAGAGCGCGACGAGACGCTCACCGTCTGGCTGATGAACGATGCCCAGAGCACCTGGCCCGAGCTGGTCAAGGACGTCAACGCCCAGTTCAAGAAGAAGTACCCCAAGGTCAAGGTCAAGGTCCAGTACCAGCAGTGGGGCGACAAGGCCAAGAAGCTCGACACCGCGCTGGGCGGCGACAAGTTCCCGGACGTGGTCGAGCTCGGCAACACCGAGACCATGACCTACATCCTCAACGGGGCCCTCGGCGAGATCGACCCGGAGAAGTACGACAACTCCGACACCTGGATCCAGGGACTGAAGGACACCTGTTCCTTCGAGGGCAAGCTCTACTGCGTCCCCTACTACGCCGGAGCGCGCGTCGCGATCTTCAACCAGGAGATGTTCGACAAGGGCGCGGGCACCAAGGAGCTTCCGCAGACCGAGGACGAGCTGAAGAAGGCGCTGGACGAGGTCGCGGAGGAGTACGGCGACGACAAGGCCTTCTCCCCCCTCTACCTGCCCGGCCGCTACTGGTACGCCGCCATGTCCTACGTCGCCGCGTACGGCGGCCAGATCGCCGAGTACGACGAGGGCAAGGGCGAGTGGAAGGCCACCCTGAGCACCCCCGAGGCGCGCAAGGGCATCGAGCACTTCATCGGCCTGGTCAACGAGTACAACAACGGCGACCGGACCAAGGACGAGCAGGACCACGCCAACGTCATGGCGAACAAGAAGGCCGCCCTGATCTACGGCAACGGCTGGGAGGCCGGCTCCGTCTTCGGGGGCGAGAACGGCAACCCCGAGCTGGAGGGCAAGATCGCCACCGCCGGCATGCCCGGCCCGAACGGCGAGGCCCTGCCGTCCTTCATCGGCGGCTCCGACCTCGCGGTGATCCAGAAGTCGGAGGCGAAGGACCTCGCCGAGGAGTGGATCTCGCTGTTCACCAGCGAGAAGTCGATGGAGGTCCTGGCCTCCAAGAACATCCTGCCGAACAACACCAAGCAGCTCGAGCCGCTGAAGGAGAAGCCGGAGACCGCTCCGATCGCCAACGCGGTGCCGGACGCCTGGTTCACCCCGATCGCCCCCGGCTGGACCGCGATCGAGAGCCAGAACGTGCTGGAGAACATGCTGCTGGACGTCCTCAAGGGCACCTCGGTGGCCGACGCCACCAAGAAGGCCGACGAGGAGATCGACAAGCTGATCAACAACGAGGTCTGAGCCGCGGCCGGGGGCCCGCACCCCCCGGCCGTCCCTGCGGCAGGCGGGAGCCGCGATTCACGGCTCCCGCC
>NZ_JBXUOY010000274.1:0-6577 GCF_057196705.1 Streptomyces sp. ATLC9
CGGCGCGCGCCCCACGCGGGGCGGCGCGCCCCCGCGGCGCCCCCCCCCCCCCCCCCCCCCCCCCCCCCCATGACCGCCGTCCTCCGCCCGGCCCGCCGGTGAGAGCGGACCGGCGCGGCGCCGGTTCACCGCCGGTTCAGCGGTGCCGCCAGGGGCCGGTGATCGCCAGCAGGATGCCGGGTTCCTGGATCCCGGCGAACAGCGTCCGGCCGTCCCCCGAGAAGCAGACCCCGGCGAACTCGCTGTACTCCGGCTCCTCCTCCGTGCCGATGTTCACCTCGTTGCGCGCGACGGGGAACGCCCGGCCGCGGTCGTCCGCGGCCATCAGGTGCTGGAGCCCCTCGCCGTCCTCGGCGATGATCACCCCGCCGTACGGCGAGACCGTGATGTTGTCCGGGCCGTCGAGGCCGCCGGGCTCGTGCGGGTCACGGTTGACCCCGAAGCGCAGCCTGAGGGTGAGGGTGCGGCGCCGGGGGTCGTAGAACCACACCTGGCCGTCGTGGGGCTCTCCGGGGCTGTCCATGTCACGTGCGTAGGAGGCCACCACGTACGCGCCGCCGTCGGCCCACCACATGCCCTCCAGCTTGCGGGCGCGGGTGACCTCCTCCCCGGTGAACTGCCTGCGGACGGGCACCTCGCGGGCGTCGCGGTCGGGGACGTCCACCCAGTCCACCCCGTAGACCGTGCCGGGGCGCACCGCGCGCGAGAGGTCGTCGACGAACCGGCCGCCGGAGTCGAAGCAGCGGAACGCCTGGAGGACGCCCGCGTCGTCGGCCAGTGAGCGCAGCCTCCCCCGCCCGTGCCGGAAGCCGTGCGGCGGCACCCACCGGTAGAGCAGGCCGTTGGGGCCGGAGTCGTCCTCCGTCAGGTACATGTGACCGCGCCGCGGGTCCACGACGACGGCCTCGTGGTCGAAGCGGCCCAGGGCCTTGAGGGGTCTGGGGTCGCGGCCCGCGCGCCGGTCACGCGGATCGACCTCGAAGACGTAGCCGTGGTCGCGGGTCATGCCCCGCTCACCGGCCCGGTCGGAGTTCTCCTCGCAGGTCAGCCAGGTGCCCCAGGGGGTCACTCCGCCCGCGCAGTTGGTGGAGGTGCCGGCGATGGCCACCCACTCGGCGAGCTTCTCCCCGTCGTGCGAGACCTCCACAACCGTGCAGCCCCCCGCGGCGGCCGGATCGTAGACCAGCCCCTCGACCAGCGGCACCGGATGCTCCCAGTCGTCGCGGGGGCCCTTGAGCTCGTGGTTGTTGACCAGCAGCGTCCTGCCCCGGGGGCCGTCGAAGGCGGCGGTGCCGTCGTGCCGGGCGGGGGTGTACTCGCCGGTCTCCAGCCGGGTGACACCGCAGTGCGTGAGGACGCGGTACGAGAATCCCGCGGGCAGGGCGAGCACCCCTTCGGGGTCGGGCAGCAGCGGACCGTAGCCCCGCGGCCCGTCGTCCTCCCGCCGCCCGCGGCGGTCGGCGTGATCACCACGGTCGCCGTGGTCATCCCGGCCCGGGGCGCCGAACGCGCCCGAGGCGCCGGCCAGAATGCCCGCGCTGCCGGTGAGGGCGATCCCGGCCCCGGCCACGACCGACCGCCTGCTGGGATCCGGGCGGCCGGCTTCGCTGTTGGTCGGCATCGTCTCTCCCGTCGGCTCTGCGCGACAACACGACGCCGACCACCATCCCGCCCTCCGGCGAACGCCGGTTGAACGCGGGCCGAACCGGTCGGCTCAGCCGCGCGACCGCGCCCTGTACGCCGCCTTGCGGGCGTCCTTCGCCGCCCTGCGGTCGGGGTGCACACGGCTCATCGCCTCCAGCACCTCCCCGGTCGCCGGGTGGTCGACGCGCCATGCCCTCTCGAAGAAACCGCTGTGCTGGTCGACCAGGCCGCGCACCAGCTCGCGCAGCTCCTCCGAGTCGCCCCCGCCCTCCTCGGTGGCGAGCTGGGCGGCCAGGGTGTCCACGGTCAGCCAGAACACCATCTCCTCCGACGGCGCGGGCACGTCGGCGAAGCCGCGCTCGGAGAGCCACACCCGTGCCAGTCCGCCCAGGTGGCGGTCGTCGAGGACCTCGCGCAGGGCGGGCTCGGCCTCCGCGCCGGTGATCGAGAGGGCCTGCTGGCAGGCCAGGCGGCGGCGCGGCGCGTCCCGGTCGTCGCCCCGGGCGGCGGCGAGGAGTTCGCGGGCTGCCTCCAGGGGGGCGCGCCGGGCCAGCCACAGCTCGATCTCGTGGCGGGCCGCCTCCTCGCCGTGGCCGGGCAGGGCGGCCAGCAGGTCCCGGGCGCTCTCCTGCGCCAGGTCGCCCACGACCGGGGCCCGGACGCCTGCCTCCACCAGCCGCTGCCGCACTCCGTGGAGGCCGAGCGGAGTCAGCCGGACCATGCCGTAGCGGGTCAGGTCCTCCTCGTCCGGGCCTCCGGAGTCACCAAGCCCCACGAGACCGTCGGGGCCGTCGGGCTCGTCGCCGTCGACCTCCTCGATCAGGGCCTCGTCCACGGGACGGTAGTCGACGATCCCGGTCGGCTCCAGCATCCGGAACTGCTCGTCCAGCCTCACCATCGCCGTCGAGACGTCCTCCAGAACGGAGTCGGTGGGGTGCTCCATATCCTCCGGGGCGATCATCGAGGCGGCGAGCACCGGCAGCGGCACCATCGCGCCGGCCGTCACGGCGGGGTCGGTGGCGGTCAGGACGTAGAGGTTGCCCAGGGCGCCGTCGAGGAAGTCGGCCTCCTCCTCCGGGTCCCAGTCGAGCGCGTCGAGGTCGAGTGAGTCCGGGTCGATCCGGCCGTCCCCGTCCCCGTCCCCGGCGCCCAGTACGCCGAGCAGGTCCTCCAGGGCGGGGGCCGCGGCGTCCGCGAGGGCCGCCTCCAGTCCGTCGCGCCAGATGTCCAGTACGTCGGCGGGAGCGCCCCCGGTGAGCAGGGAGAGCTCCTCGCCGGGGACCGCCGTGCCGTCCTCGGCCTCGTCGGTTCCGCCGTCCCCGCCGCTTTCACGGATCTCCAGCAGGCCGGTGTCCAGGGCCGTGTCCCATGCCCGCTCGGTCTGCGCGAGCCCGTCCTCCCCGTCGAGGCCCAGGTGGGCGGCGGCCCGCTCCAGCGACTCGTCGGGCAGTTCGCCGCCGGCGCCGACCCGGACCCCCTCCCCGGTCCAGCGGGCGAGCCGGACGGCCAGGGACAGCAGCGGCGCGGCCAGCGCGTCCCGCGCCAGTTCGGCTTCGGCGGGCAGCCGTACGGGCGGCACGGTGGGACGGTCGTCACCGGTCATGGGGGAGGGGCTCCTCGATTCGATGAGGCGGGCGTTGCGATCGCTGCCCCAGCGTAGACGGCCTTCGCCTCCACCGTCCGGTTCACCGTCCCTTCCGCCCGCGTACATCGGGGGCCGCTTGACAAGCACCTGACCAGAGCGGCACGTTACGCGCGTAGAAACCAAACGTGCGAACCACGGGCGGCGTCGTCGGATCCCGGTGCCGCACCTCGGCTCCGTCCCCGGCACGCCCGGCGCGTCCGGCACCCACCGCACCGTCCCGGAGGGACCCCTTGAGCAGACCCCAGGCGGCCCGTACCGCCGCACTCACCGTCGCAGCCCTGACCTCGACGCTGCTGGCCGTCCCCGCCTCGGCGGCGGAGCCGGCCGACGCGGTCCGCATCCACGACATCCAGGGCGCCACCCGCGTCTCCCCGCTGGCCGGCGAGCAGGTGTCGCAGGTCTCCGGCGTCGTCACCGGCGTGCGCGCCTACGGCTCGCGCGGCTTCTGGATGCAGGACACCGCACCCGACGGGGACCCCGCCACCAGTGAGGGCCTCTTCGTCTACACCGGCTCCACCCCCGAAGTGTCCGCCGGTGATCTGGTGAGCGTCTCGGGCACGGTCACCGAGTACCGCCCCGGCGGCAACTCCTCGGGCAACCAGACCCTCACCCAGATATCCCGTCCCCGGGTGACCGTCGTCTCCTCCGGCAACCGGCTGCCCGCCCCGGTGACCCTGGACTCCGCCTCCGTCCCCGAGGCGTACGCGCCCCAGGGCGACCCGGCCGCGGGCGGGAGCATCGAAGGACTGAGACTGCGCCCCGGGACCTACGCGCTGGACCTGTACGAGTCCCTGGAGGGCATGGACGTGCAGATCCACGACGCCCGCGTGACCGGCCCCAGCACCGAGTACGCCGAGCTGTGGGTGACCGTCGAGCCGGAGCGGAACCCCTCGGTGCGCGGCGGCACCGTCTACGGCGGCTACGACGAGCAGAACCCCGGCCGCCTCAAGGTCGAATCGCTCGTCCCGCTGTCCCAGGAGCCCTTCCCCGCCGCGAACACCGGCGACGTGCTGGCCGGTGCCACCACCGGCCCGCTGGACTACGAGCAGTACGGCGGCTACCTGGTGGCCGCCCGCGAACTGGGCGAGGTCGAGGACCGCGGCCTGGAGCGCGAGCGCACCCGCGCCCAGCGCCGCGGCGAACTGGCCGTGGCCACCTACAACGTGGAGAACCTCCACCCGGGCAACAGCCAGGAGAAGTTCGACCGGCTGGCCCGGGGTGTGGTGGACAACCTCGCCTCCCCCGACATCCTCGCCCTGGAGGAGATCCAGGACGACAACGGCCCGGTGAACGACGAGGTGGTCTCCGCCGACGCCACGCTCGCGAAGTTCACCGACGCCATCGCGGCCGCGGGCGGCCCGCGCTACGAGTGGCGCGCCGTCGATCCCGTCGACGACGCCGACGGCGGCCAGCCCGGCGGCAACATCCGCAACGTCTTCCTCTTCAACCCCGGGCGGGTCTCCTTCGTGGACCGCCCCGGCGGCGACGCCACCACCGCGGTCGGCGTGGAGCGCGAGCGCGGCCGGGCCGTGCTCACCCACTCCCCCGCCCGCGTCGCGCCGAACGACACGGCCTGGGAGGACAGCCGCAAGCCGCTGGCCGGCGAGTTCCGCTTCCGCGGCCGCACCGTCATCGTGGTCGCCAACCACTTCGCCTCCAAGGGCGGCGACCAGTCCCTGCACGCGGCCGTCCAGCCTCCCGAGCGCTCCTCCGAGGTCCAGCGCACCGCGCAGGCCAGGGTGGTCAACCGCTTCGTGCGGCAGGTGCTGGCGGTGCAGCGGAAGGCGGACGTCGTCGTCCTCGGCGACATCAACGACTTCGAGTTCTCCGCCACCACCCGCGAGCTGACCGCGGGCGGCGCGCTGCGCAGCGCGGTGCTCTCGCTGCCCGAGGAGGAGCGCTACACCTACGTCTACGACGGCAACGCCCAGGTGCTGGACCAGACCCTGGTCTCCCCGGGTATCCGCCGCTTCGACTACGACATCGTGCACATCAACGCGGAGTTCGCCGACCAGGCGAGCGACCACGACCCCCAGGTGATCCGCTTCCGCCCCTGAGGCGGGGCCTCCCCGCGGGAACCGGCCGTGCCGCCCGCCCGCCTTCCGGGCGAGCGGCACGGTCGGCGCATTCCGCGGCGCGGCGGGGAGAAGTGGCACGTCGACGACCACCGAACTCACCGACGGGATCGAGGTCGAGATGGCCGACAGCGGCGAACCGGGCCCGGACGAACCGTTCGAGGAGCGCCCCCGGGCCGGGGTGACCGCTGACCAGGCCGGTCGGACAGCCGGCTGGACCGGCCGCTCCGGCGTGGACCAGACTCGCCCCCATGCCCGACTCCCCCTTCGGCCGCGTCGCCGCCGCCATGATCACCCCGTTCGACTCCTCCGGCGCCCTGGACCTCCCCGGTGCCCGGCGGCTGGCCGCCCACCTGGTGGACCGGGCCGGCTGCGACGCCCTGGTCCTGGGCGGCACCACCGGCGAGTCACCGACCACCTCCGACGACGAGAAGACCGCCCTGGTGGGGGCCGTGGCCGAGGAGGTCGGCGACCGGGCCCGGATCGTCGCCGGTGTCGGATCCGCCGACACCCGCCACTCGGCGGAGCTGGCGCGGGCCGCCGAGGAGGCCGGCGCCCACGGCCTGCTGGTCGTCACGCCGTACTACTCCCGCCCCACCCAGGAGGCCGTCGCCCGCCATCTGGCCACCGTCGCCGACTCCACCGCCCTGCCGGTGATGCTCCACGACATCCCCTCCCGCACCGGGGCGGGCACCGCGCTGACGGTGGAGACGCTGACCCGGCTCGCTGAGCACCCTCGCATCCTCGCGGTCGAGGACTGCGCCCACGACCTGATGAAGACGGCGAAGGTGCTGGACTCCACCGGGCTGGCCTACTACTCCGGCTGCGACGAGACGACCCTGCCGCTGCGCGCGATCGGCGCCCACGGCTGTGTGAGCACGGTCGCCAACGTGGCGGGGCCGGCGGTGCGCGGCGTCCTGGACGCCTTCGACGCCGGCGACCACACCGAGGCCGCCCGGCGTCACCGGGCCTTGGTGCCGCTGGTCGACGCGATGATGTCCCAGGTGCCCGGCGCGGTGTCGGTCAAGGCGCTGTTCGCGGCGGCGGGGCTGCCGGGCGGCCCGGTGCGCCCGCCCCTGCTGCCGGCCGGCGGGGAGCTGACCGCGCGGCTGGCCGACGCGCTCAGGACGGCGCTGTCCCGGTGATCGCGCCCGGCGGCCCCGGGGGCGATCAGGCCGGTCCGGCCGGATCGCTCCGGTGCCCCGGCTCGGCC
>NZ_JBXUOY010000275.1:0-6533 GCF_057196705.1 Streptomyces sp. ATLC9
AACCCGGCGCCCACCCGACGCGACAGCCGGGCCGTCGGCCTGCCCAGCCTCAGCCCACGGCACGAAAACGGTCCACCGACTCCGTCGGCGGACCGTCACGAAACTTCGAGGTTAGGCCCTCGGCCGTCCGCGGCGGCCGCCGCCCACAGATGGGGGCGGGCCCCCTCGGCACGGCCCTGTCACTCCGGAACGGTGACGGACGGGGCGGACAGGCCGGCGGCGGCCATCTCCTCCTCGGTGAGGGGAGGCCCGTCGAGTTTCGGGCGGCGGGGCCCGCGGAGCGCGGCCAGGGCCAGGCGGGGGTCGCCCAGGACGGAGACCGGGTGCTCGAGGGAGGTGACATCGGTGACACGGCGGGCCGCCCAGCCGTTGCCGGTCGCGGTGTGGAGCAGCCGGTTGACATAGGCGGCCGAGACCTTGTCCCGGAGGGCGGGGCCGTGCTCGGTCGCGCCCGGATAGAGCACGTCCTGACCGACGGCAAGGACCCACGCGGCATCCACCGGTCCGGCCACGGCCCGCTGGACGTGCCGTGCCAGGCCCGGGGTCCCCCATCCGTGGCGCCCGACCGCGTTCCGCAGGGCGACGGCGCTCTGGGCCGCGGTGGACATTCCGTGCCCGTAGCTGGGGTTGTAGGCTGCCAGGGCGTCCCCGAGGACGGCGAATCCCTCGGGCCAGCGGCGCATCCGCTCGTAGTAGCGGCGGTAGTTGGCGGTGCTGCGGGTGCGCGTGACCCCGGTCAGGGGTTCGGCGTCCGCGATGAGCCGGCCGACGATCGGATGCCGGGGCGCCTCCAGGGCGAAGTCCATGAAAGCACCGCCGTCCTCGGCCGGTTCGCCTCCGCGGGTCCCGGAGAGGGTTGCCAGCCAGCGCCCGTCCTCGACCATGATGAGCAAGGCGCCCTGGCCGGGAGCCCGCCGGGGATCGGCCTGGACGATGACGGTGGGGAAACATCCCCGGGCGCGCACGGCGGCGGGGGCCCGGAAGGCGCGGCTGGCGTAGACCAGGCCCGGGTCGATCCTCCGTTCGGCCGGAGCGGGCAGCCCCAGGTCCCGCAGCCAGGAGGACGCGCGCGAGGCACGGCCTGTGGCGTCGACGACCAGGTCCGCGGCGAGCCTGCCCTCGCTGCCGTCCGCCCGGCGGACGCGGACGCCGGTGACCGCGTCCGCGTCGCCGAGGAGACCGTCGGCCGCGGTCTTGTCCAGGAGGGCGACGCGCTCATGGCCGAGGACCTGCCGGCGGACGGTCCAGTCGAGCAGGTCACGGCTGCACAGAAGCGTGTGGTGGGACTCCTCCCAGCGGCGGAACCACCCCCGCGGGCTGAGGACGACCATGTCGGTGGGCACCGGCACGTAGTGCGCCCCGCATCCCCTGAGCAGACCGGAGGTGCCGGGCAGCAGTTCCTCGACCGCCCTGGTACCGCCGGACCACAGCACATGGGTGTGCTGCGCCTGGGGCAGCCCCCTGCGGGGGCCGGGCCCTTCGGGAAGGGTGTCGCGCTCCACGACGGTGACGGTCGCGAAGTCGGCCAGGGCACGGGCCGCGAGCATGCCGGCCAGGCTGCCGCCGAGGACTATCGCGGACCTCGTGGGCCGGGTTGACCGGGTGGATCTCATGGGGTGGGGGTGTCGTTCCATGCGGCGGGTGTGTTCTCCGACCTGACGGCCGTACTGCGGTGGACCGTCTCGACGATGCTGGGGCGGCGCAGTGCCCTGGAGACGGCTTCGACATCGCGGAGCAGACTGTCGGGACTCCTCCACCCGGCGCCCCCGCCCGGATCCTCCGCGCGGGCGGTGATGGCGGCGGTAACGACCACGGCACCGGCGACGCCCTCGGCCTCCCGGGGCGTGAACCGCCGGCCGAGTGCCTCCCCGAGCACGGGGTCCGGGTCGAGGACCGCGCGGCGGGCCCGGCGGTGCAGCTCGTGGTCCAGATACGGGGCCAGGGTGTAGAGACTGTCCCGTATCTCCTTCTCCCGGATCGTCAGGGACGTGTGGATGTCCGGCTTGCCGACGAGCGTGGACGGCCCGGCCGGGACGTGTTCCTTCAGCAGCCGGCACAGGGGCAGGAGTCTGCGGTGGCGGAGTGCGGCGCGCCAGAACTCGCAGGTCGCCTGGCCCGCGTGGGGGACCAGGAAGCCCGCGCCGACCAGGATGGAGCCGATGGCGCCGGCCAGCGGGGCGGCCCGGGTGCTGAACCAGTCCAGATCGTGGCCGCTCCACCGGCCGACGACCGCGGTGAGCTTGAAGCCGTTGAAGGCGAGGGTGGCGATGTAACCGGTGCCCATGAGCAGCACTCCGGTACGGAGCCAGGCGTCGACGCGGCGCACCCGGCGCTCCCACGACCACAGCAGCACGAAGTTCACGGTGTTGGCGACGGTGTGGGCCACGATGTAGAGCGTGATCATCTCCCGCAGGTACGGCTCGTCGGCGTAGTAGGTGTCGAAGTCGCGCAGGCGCTCGACGGCGGCGTCACCGAGGGCGAAGAGCACCCACAGTGCGACGATGACCAGCGAGTACACGATGATGACCCACCGCATCACACGGCTGGCCGCCGGTGTGATCCCGTCCCGCCACGCGGTGAGCATCAGCAGGCAGCAGGCGCTGAACGCGGTGAGCAGGCTGTAGACCCAGGGCGCCGCGATGTTGGTCACGCCCGTGGTCCGGTTGATCAGGGCGATGCTCTGGGGAGCCGCGGAGGCCAGGACGAGGAAGGCCATGACCAGCAGGAGACTCGCCACGCGGAGCAGTGACTCGTGCCGGGCGCGGATGGTGGACCGCATCTTCAGGAACAGCGGCAGCAGCGCCACGACCGCCGCGAGGTAGTAGATGTAGGGGATGACGTCTTCGGAGGCGTCCACGGCTGGCCGACCGCCTCACCGGGGACTGAGCGTGGTCCGCAGCCGGCTCACGACCGCGTCGGTGCGCGCGGGGCGGGGGACGGCCAGTGGATCGTCCACGAGCCACCTGCGGAAATCCCTGTACAAGCGCACGCCGAACGCCTCGGCCTCCCCTTCCTCCTGCGCGTCGCAGTGACTGCGTGCCGCGGCGCACAGCACCGCGCCGTCACCGGGGAGGTCCGCGGGGGACAGCAGGCGGGCGGCGGCGGTGCCGCCTTCCACCCGGCTCGGATAGCTGCTGTGGCCCTGGTGCAGGTGCCACAGCTCGTGGCCCACGATGATCGGTTTCTGAGGGGCGTCCACCCGGCGTTCGAGGAGGATCACGTCCCGCTCCTCCAGGGACAGCATCAGGCCGGTGATACCGCCCGCCTCGCGCGGCAGTTCCTCGACCCTCAGCTCGAGGGGACGGCCCCGCAACGCGCTCATCTCCCGGCACAGCGCCCGGCACAGCGACTCGGCGTCCGTCGGCACCACCAGAGCGGGGTCACGGCTGAGACCGTCCATGAGCCGGCGGGCGAGCTCGTCCATGGCCTTCCGGGTGCTCCTGCCGATGGCTCTGCGCCCCCTGCACTCCCCTGTCATCGTCCGGTCTCCGAGTCCGTGACGAAGTCGACGACGAACCTGGCGATGGCCTCCCGCTGGGCACGGGTGAGGGTACGCCCGCCGCCGCGGGCGGCGATCGCCCTGGTGCCGTGCTCCCCGACGAGTGCGGCCAGGGGATCGAGCGCCCCTCCGGCCGACTCGGACTCCAGCCGGCCCATGATCGGCCGGAGTTCACGGACCAGCGCGTCACAGGGGGAGTCGGTGAAGAACGTCAGCGGGACCCCGAAGTAGTCGGCCAGCGCGGCGAGGTGCGGCACGTTGGGGCACTTCCCGCCCTGGAGGAGGCTGCGGGCCCAGGCGCCGGTCACATCCAGACGGGCCGCCACCTCGCCGACGATGTCGGCCGACCTCCTGCCGCTCTCCCTCAGAGATCGCTCGTACAGGAAGTTCACCCGTCGGGGGGCGGTCTCCCCCACCTTGCGCTCCCGGACCCTCCCACCCCTCAGCAGGGTGCGGATCTCCCTCGTGCCGAGGCCGGTGGCCGCCGACAGCTCACCGGGGTCCAGAACGTCGTCGCGTCTGGACCCTCTGCTCTCCGACAGAGCGTCCAGACGCTCCAGGACCTCGTTCAAGGCGTTGTGAGAGGCCTCGGTCACCATGTCCTCCGAACGGTCGTCACCCGATGGTACGCCGAGGCTACGGCCCGTGTCGCGGCCGGGGTCACCATCCGGAACGATCGTTGTCGGAAGGGGAACTTCCGTTGCCGTCCGGTCCCGGGCATGCCGCCGCCCGTCCGGTCCCGGAGGGTGCCGGGCCCGGACGGGCGGCGGGGCGCGCCGTTATCCGGCGTAGGTCTCGTACTCGGCCACCTTCGGCGTGCCGGACGAGCCGGTGATCTCGAAGGTGATCTTGCGCAGTGAGGTCTGCGGGAAGGTGATGACGCCCGCTCCGTTTCCGGAGGTCAGGACGGCGCCGGTGTCGTGGTTGACGACCCGCCAGGAGCCGATGGTGCCTTCGGACCCTGCCGCCTCCCGGATGTTGATCTTGGAAACGGTGGTGGCGGAGCCCCATTTGATCGAGATCGACCCGGTCGATCCGGTCGGCGACCAGTAGGAGCTCATGTCACCGTCGCGCACGTTGCCGTAGCTCGTTCCGCTCGCCTTGCTGGAACCGTCGGAGCCGGCGCCGATGCTGAGGTTGGTTCCGCCGGGCTGGGACGGAGTGGGCGTGGGGTCGGTCGGCGTCGGTCCGGGGTCGGTCGGCGTGGGGGTCGGGTCCGGTGTCTGCGGGGAGCAGCTGCCGTCCGACACCTTCAGGCCCTTGCCCGCCCCCGCGGTCTGGCTCACGATGCCCGGCACGCAGTCGGCGCGGTCGAGGTTGTAGGAGTAGGGGATGCTGACGGTGGTGTTGGACTGCGGGTTGGGCCCGGCCGGGTTGTTGTCGCCGCTGCGGCTGGACCAGGTGACGTTGTCGAAGATGTTGCCGCCGACCTGCCAGTAGCCGGCCTCGTCGGTGTAGAAGGTGCCCAGGACGTCCTTGGAGTCCTCGAAGTAGTTGTTGTCCACCTTGGCGCGGGCCCCGGCACGGGAGTTGATGCCGGATTCGTGGATGTCCGCGTAGTGGTTGTTGTAGATGTGGCCTATGCCGCCGCGCAGCAGGGGGAGACGGGAGTCGATGTTCTCGTACAGGTTGTGGTGGTAGGTGACGAAGCCGTTGGAGCGGTCGCTCTCACTGGAACCGACCAGGCCGCCGCGGCCGGAGTTGCGCAGGATGCTGTAGGACAGCGTCACGTACTTGGTGTCGTTCTTCATGTCGAAGAGGCCGTCGTACCCCGCCGACTCGCCGCCCGACGCCTCCAGGGTGACGTGGTCGACCCAGACGTTGCGGACGCCGCTCTCCATGCCGATGGCGTCACCGCCGTTGGACGTGGGCGAGCCCGACTTCTTGACGTTCTTGACCGTCACGTTCTGGATGATGATGTTGCTGGCCTCGCGGATGTGGATGCCGAGCTGGTCGAAGACGGCTCCGCCACCGACCCCGACGATCGTGACGTTGCTGATCTGCTTGAGTTCGATCCTGTCGTCGTCGGTGTTGCAGCTGTCGCCCGACACCTTGCTGGTGTTGCCGTGGTTGATGGTGCCCTCGACCTGGATGGTGATCGGGGTGCTGCTGCTGGCCCGGCTGCACAGTGCCTGGTGGATCGCGGTTCCCGTGGTGGCCCGGACGGTCCGCCCGCCCGCGCCGCCGGTGGTTCCGCCGTTCTGGGTCGCGTAGCCGGTGGGGCCGCTGGCCGCCGCCGACGCAGCGGGCATCGTCAGGACCACGCCCGTCGCGGTCGCGACGGCCATCGTGGCCAGTCCCGCGTAGAGCCGTAGTGCGACTGCTCGTCTCATCTCGTCTCCTGCCTCGTCTTCGAGGATCGAAGGCTGTTACTGCATGTCATGGGCATGTCATTAAATTGTCTGGGTTGCCGGTCCGTCGCCGGGCGGGCCGGAGGCAGACCCGAAAGCGGATGCTCCGGATGCGGATGTGGTCGGAGGCCCGCCGCGGGGCCGAAGGCCCCGGGGGTGGTCGATGACGGCCTCGGGATTGCCGTGACCGTGCTTCCGTCCGTTCCGGCGTACGACGGCGCGTGTGCCTGGCATGGTGGCGCGGTGCGTCGTCATCGGGGCGTACGCCCTTTCTTTCCGTGGCGCGTCGAGATCCGGGGTGAAGCCCTCGTGCCGAGCCGGGGCCGGCTCCTGCGCAAGGTCGCGGCGGGTGTCGAGGTGGTCGCCCCGCCGGAACGGTTGCCACAAGTGAAGAAAGCGCTTTCTTTCGGTGAGGATAGGGCGGCGTCCGTTGGAATGGCAAGGCTCCGGAAGGTTGCGGAATGCATCATTCCTTCTCACGTGATGCTTTCCGACGGTCGGTCAAGGCGCTTGCACCGCAACGGAGTTCGATCCTGGTCGTGTCCTGCCCGCCCCGGCGTGCGGCGATGGGGACGGTGGTCTGCGAACGCGGTCACCACATGCCGCCGGTGAAGCGCCGCCCCGGCGGGGGGGGGGCGGGGGCGGGCCGGGGGGCGGGGGGGGGGCGGGGCCGCGGCGGTGGC
>NZ_JBXUOY010000276.1:0-6518 GCF_057196705.1 Streptomyces sp. ATLC9
CGCCGGCCCCCCCCCCCCCCCCCCCCGCCCCCCCCCCGCCTCGCGGGGCCGGTGTGCTGTACTTCGCTGCCGGGGCGACGCGATCACCGCGGCGCCCCGAGTACCGCCCGCACGACAGAAGTGGCCCACCCGCAGTGCGACTGAACGAGCTCGACGAACGCATCGTCCGCGCCCTCGCCGAGGACGCCCGGCGCTCCTACGCCGACATCGGCGCCGAGGTGGGGCTGTCGGCCCCCGCCGTCAAGCGCCGGGTGGACCGGCTGCGCGGGCAGGGCGCCATCACCGGTTTCACCGTACGGGTGGATCCGGCGGTGCTCGGCTGGGAGACCGAGGGCTTCGTCGAGATGTACTGCCGCCACAAGACCTCGCCCGAGGACATCCGCCGGGGACTGGCACGCTATCCGGAGGTGGCCTCCGCCTCCACCGTGACGGGCGACGCGGACGCCATCGTCCAGGTCTTCGCCTCCGACATGCGGCACTTCGAGCGGGTGCTGGAGCGGATCGCGGGGGAGCCGTTCGTGGAGCGCACCCGGTCGGTGCTCGTCCTCTCCCCGCTGCTGCGGCGCTACGGTTCGGGGTCGCCGGCCTGAGGCGCCCCCGGGCGTCCCGCCGCACCCGCTGCCGGACACGCGGCCGAAGGTGCAACGAATCGACGCACCGCGGCCCCAAGACGCAACGGATCGATGCCGGGTGCGCAACGGGTGCGGGTTGTGGGGCGCGGCGGGCGGACCGTACCGTCGAGGCGTCCCCAGATTCCGCAGCCGTACCCCGGCACGCCCGGTACGGCTGTCCGACGTGAACGCGAAGAGGTCCCATGACGCCGCTGCGCACCGCGCTGCTCCAGGGCCCCGGCGGTGTCCCCGGTTCCACCGCGGACAGTCTGGCCGCCCTCGACCGCGCCGCCCGCGAGGCCGCCGCGCGGGGGGCCCGGCTGCTGGTCGCCTCCGAGATGTACCTGACCGGATACGCGATCGGGGAGCGGGTGGCGGAGCTGGCCGAGCCCGCCGACGGCCCCGGCGCCGAGGCGGTCTCCCGCATCGCAGCCCGGCACGGGATCGCCGTCGCCTACGGCTATCCCGAGCGCGACGGCGACGCGGTGTACAACTCGGCCGGGCTCGTCGGCCCCGACGGCGCCCGGCTGGCCGACTACCGCAAGACCCACCTGTACGGCGGCTTCGAGACCTCCGCCTTCCGCCCGGGCGACACCCCGGTCGTCCAGGCCGACCTCGACGGCGTCCGTGTCGGAATGCTGGTCTGCTACGACGTGGAGTTCCCCGAGAACGTGCGCGCCCACGCGCTGGCCGGCACCGAGCTGCTGCTGGTGCCCACCGCGCTGATGCGACCGTACGAGATCGTCGCCGAGACCCTCCTGCCGGCCCGCGCCTTCGAGAACCAGCTCTACATCGCCTACGCCAACCGCTGCGGCACCGAGGGCGCGGACGGGGGCGGCGGTGCGGTCACCTTCGCCGGACTGAGCTGCCTGGCCGCTCCCGACGGCACGGTCCGCGCCCGGGCCGGCGCGGGCGCGGACCTGGTCACCGCCGATGTCGACCCAGGGAGGCTGAGGGCGTCGCGCGCGGACAACCCGTATCTGCGCGACCGTCGCCCCGAGCTGTACGCCTCCCTCGTCTGAGGGGCCGGCCCCGCAGCGACCCGCCCGGCACCGCAGCCGGCCGCCGCCCCGGGCCGACCGCCCGGACACAGCCCGCCACGTACCACCAGGAGAACCACCCATGACCTCCACGGTGCCCGCCGCCGTCCACGACGAGCAGCACGCACAGGCGCGGACCGAGCCGCCCGTCACCATGTTCGGTCCGGACTTCCCCTTCGCCTACGACGACTACCTCGCCCACCCCGCCGGCCTCGGCCAGGTGCCCGCCACCGAGCACGGCACCGAGGTCGCGGTCGTCGGCGGCGGACTGTCGGGGATCGTCACCGCGTACGAGCTGATGAAGATGGGCCTGAAGCCGGTGGTCTACGAGGCCGACCGGATCGGCGGACGGCTGCGCACGGCCCGCTTCGACGGCTGCGACCCCGAGCTGACCGCCGAGATGGGCGCGATGCGTTTCCCGCCGTCGTCCACCGCCTTCTGGCACTACGCGGACCTGGTGGGCCTGGAGACCAGGCCCTTCCCCAACCCGCTGGCGCCCGGCACCCCCTCCACGGTCGTCGACCTCAAGGGCGAGTCCCACTACGCCCGTACCCTGGAGGACCTGCCGGAGGTCTACCACCAGGTGATGGAGGCCTGGAACGCCTGCCTGGAGGAGGGCGCCGACTTCTCCGGCATGCAGCGGGCCATCCGGACGCGCGACGTGCCGCGCATCCGCGAGATCTGGTCGCGTCTGGTGGAGAAGCTCGACAACCAGACCTTCTACGGCTTCCTGTGCGACTCCCCGGCGTTCTCCTCCTTCCGCCACCGGGAGATCTTCGGCCAGGTCGGCTTCGGCACCGGCGGCTGGGACACCGACTTCCCCAACTCCATCCTGGAGATCCTGCGGGTCGTCTACACCGGCGCCGACGACGACCACCGCGGCATCGTCGGCGGCAGCCAGCAACTCCCGCTGCGGCTGTGGGAGCGCGAGCCGGCCAAGCTGGTGCACTGGCCGGCGGGCACCTCGCTGAAGTCCCTGCACGGCGGCGACCCGCGCCCGGCCGTGACCCGGCTGCACCGCACCGCGGGCAACCGCATCACCGTCACCGACGCCACCGGCGACGTGCGCACCTACCGGACGGCGGTCTTCACCGCCCAGTCGTGGATGCTGCTGTCGAAGATCGACTGCGACGACGACCTGTTCCCCATCGACCACTGGACGGCGATCGAGCGGACCCACTACATGGAGTCCTCCAAGCTGTTCGTGCCGGTGGACCGGCCGTTCTGGCTGGACAAGGACGAGCGCACCGGCCGGGACGTGATGAGCATGACGCTCACCGACCGCATGACGCGGGGCACCTACCTGCTGGACGACGGCCCGGACAGGCCTGCGGTGATGTGCCTGTCGTACACCTGGTGCGACGACTCCCTGAAGTGGCTGCCGCTCAGCCCCCTGGAGCGGCTGGAGGTCATGCTCAAGTCCCTGCGGGAGATCTATCCGGACATCGACGTGCGCAAGCACATCACCGGCAACCCGGTCACCGTCTCCTGGGAGAACGAGCCGTACTTCATGGGAGCCTTCAAGGCCAACCTGCCGGGTCACTACCGCTACCAGCGGCGGCTGTTCACCCACTTCGCGCAGGACCGGCTGCCCGAGGACAAGCGCGGCGTCTTCCTCGCCGGCGACGACATCTCCTGGACGGCCGGCTGGGCCGAGGGCGCGGTGCAGACCGCCCTCAACGCGGTGTGGGGCGTCATGCACCATCTCGGCGGCTCCACCGATCCCTCCAACCCCGGACCGGGCGACGTCTACGAGGAGATCGCCCCGGTCGAGCTCCCCGAGGACTGAGCCGGCCGGGAGGCATGGGCGGTCCCGGACGGCCGGGCGGCGCATCCGGACGCTCGCAGGGACTCCTCCCGCCAGATGTCCGGGCGGCGTTCCAGCGGGGTGAGCAGGAAGCGGCCCACCAGGGCCGCCCCCGCGTCCAGCCGGCGGGTGAACTCCTCGGCCAGTTCCGGCAGCCGCCGCATGCTCCACAGCAGCCGCGCCGCCGACCAGGCCGCGTCCCGGGCCCGCTCCATGTCCCAGCCGGCGACCAGATGGGTGAGCGGGTCGGCGACGTCCAGCGGACCGAGACCGGGTGCCAGATCCTCGCGGATCCGCTCCTCCAGCTCCCCCAGGACGTCCCCGATCCGGTCGAACGCACCCTGGAGCGCGAAGGGTTCGCACCCGTGCGTCCGGGCGGTGTCCACCACGGCCAGCGGCAGGTCGTACCCGATGTGCGCGTTGGCCCCCGCCAGCGCGAACTGCGCGGGGTGGACGCCGGGATGGTGGCGCGCCCGGAACAGCGGGCGCCAGCAGGCGGGTACGGGATCCCCGGCGGCGGCCAGGTCGACGGCGGCCGGATAGCGTCCGGCGAAGACCGCCGCCAGGGCCGCGGCGGAGCGGGGCCTGGGCAGGAGGCCGTCGACGAGGCTGCGGCGCACCGACAGCGTCACGGCCAGATAGGCTCGGTTGAAGGCCGCCACCCCGTCGTGCGGCGGCAGCTCCTCCTGGAGCGCGCGCATCCGCGCGATCACCCCGTCCACCCCGTCCGCGGCGGCGGGCCGGGGGGCGGGCTCGGCAGCGGGCCCGGACTGCGTCATCGTCATGCGCTCAGCGTGGCAGACGGGGACGGAGCGCAGGAGGGCCCACGGGAAGTCGTCCCGGATCGGGCGACCTCCGAACGAGCGGCGAACCCCTGTCCGCGGGGGGCGGCGGGCCCCCGCCCGCGCCCCGCCGCACCGTGTCCGGCCGTCCGCCGCCTACCGCTTGTCCGGCCCGGTGCCTTCGGCGCCTTCGGAGTCGTAGGAGGAGGTGCCCTCGTCCAGCAGCGGCTCCTGGGCGCGCATGTGCGCCGGGGCCAGCGCCCGCAGCACGTGGTAGCCGGTGAGGACGACGATGGTGCCCAGCGCGATGCCGTTCAGTTCGAAGCTGTCGGTGATCTCCAGGCTGACGCCGCCGACGCCGATGATGACGCCCGCCGAGACCGGCACCAGGTTCAGCGGGTTGCGCAGGTCCACCCGGCCCGCAAGCCAGATCTGCGCACCGAGCAGGCCGATCATGCCGTAGAGGATCACGGTGATCCCGCCGAGCACACCCCCGGGGATCGCGGCGATCACCGCGCCGAACTTCGGGCACAGCCCGAACAGCACGGCGAAGCAGGCGGCGGCCCAGTAGGCGGCGGTGGAGTAGACGCGGGTCGCGGCCATCACGCCGATGTTCTCGGAGTACGTGGTGGTGGCCGGACCGCCGACCGCCGTGGACAGCACCGAGGCCGCGCCGTCGGCGCCGATCGCGGTGCCCAGCTTGTCGTCGAGCGGATCGCCGGTCATCTCGCCCACGGCCTTCACATGGCCCGCGTTCTCCGCGATCAGCGCGATCACCACCGGCAGTGCCACCAGGATCGCCGACCACTGGAACTCGGGAGCGTGGAGGGAGGGCAGTCCGATCCAGTCGGCCCCGGAGACGGCCGAGAGGTCCAGCCGCCAGTGGTCGACGGCCTCCCCGCCGCCCGCCGGGGAGTGGATCTTCCCGAAGAGGCGGTCCAGGAGCCAGGAGACGGCGTAGCCGAAGACCAGGCCGAGGAAGATCGCCACGCGGGACCAGAAGCCGCGCAGCGCCACCACCGCGAGCCCGGTGAAGAGCATGGTCAGCAGTGCCGTCCACTGGTCCTGCGGCCAGTAGGTCGAGGCCGTCACCGGCGCCAGGTTGAAGCCGATCAGCATCACGACCGCACCGGTGACCACGGGCGGCATCACCGCGTGGATGACCCGTGCGCCGAACCTCTGCACCACCAGGCCGGCCAGCAGCAGCACCACGCCGACCACCAGCAGCGCTCCGGTGATCGTCCCACTGTCGCCGCCCGCGGCCCGGATCGCGGCGGCGACACCGACGAAGGAGAGGCTGGAGCCCAGATAGCTCGGCACCCGGCCGCGCGTCATGAGCAGGAACACCATGGTGGCGACGCCCGACATCATGATGGCCAGGTTGGGGTCCAGACCCATGAGCACCGGGGCGACGAAGGTGGCCCCGAACATCGCCACCACGTGCTGGGCCCCCAGCCCGGCCGTCCGCGGCCACGACAGCCGTTCGTCGGGCCGTACGACGGCTCCGGGCGCCGGCGTGCGGCCGTCTCCGTGCAGGGTCCAGCGCAGACCTAGGCCCATGGGTGCTCCGTTTCGTGCTCGTGTGGTGGTGCGCCCCCGGCGCACTCAGGGCGCACATCGGGACGCTTCGGAGCGTGCCGGGGTGCGGTCGGGCGTGTGTGGCCGGAAACGATCGGCCCACATGTTACGGGGCGCCCTCGGGGATGTCAGTCGGCGGTGTGCGGTGGAAAGGCAGGTCACACAGGCCGGCCGGGGCCCGGGCGGGGCGGCCAGGTCCTCGACGGCGAACCGGTCCGCCCGTGCCGCTTCGGTCAGTGCCCTCCTCCCGCCCGTGCCCGCACACCCCCGGCGCTCTGGGCGACGACACCGCCGCGGCCGGGGGCGCGGAGCACCCCGGCGGCCAGGACGAGGACGGCTGTCGCGGCGGTGACCAGGGCGAACGACGCACGCAGCGAGACCAGTTCGGCAAGGAGGCCGATGACGGTCGGCGCGGCCAGCCCGGTGGTGTAGGTGATGGTGGCGACGCCGGCGATGGCCTGCCCGGGAGCCGGACCGCTGTGCCCGGCCGCGGCGAAGGCCAGCGGCACCACCACGGCGATCCCGACGCCCAGCAGCGCGAACCCGGCGACGCCCGCCACCGGGCCGGACGCGGTCACCACCAGCGCGCCGCCCGCGGTGGCCAGAACGCCGCTGACCCGCACCGTGCGCACCGGGCCGATGCGGCGCACGGCGGCGGGGGGGGGGGGGGGGGGGGGGCGGCGGGGGGCGGGGGGCCGGC
>NZ_JBXUOY010000277.1:0-6508 GCF_057196705.1 Streptomyces sp. ATLC9
GCCGTAACGCGGACCGCGATCTGGACGCGGTCTGCGCGCTGTTCGCCGCCGCCGCCAGGGCCGAGGAACGTGCCGGCGGGCGCGGCGCGCTCAACTTCCTGGAGGAACTGGACGCCCAGGACATCGCCGGCGACACCATCGCCCCCCGCGCGCTGCGCCCCGACGCGGTGCGGCTGATGACCGCGCACCGGGCCAAGGGCCTGCAGTGGCGGCTGGTGGTCGTCGCCGGGGTGCAGGAGGGGCTCTGGCCCGATCTGCGGCGGCGCGGCTCCCTGCTGGAGCCCGACCGGATCGGCCGCGACGGGCTGGCCGAACCGCTCACCCCCGGCGCGATGCTGGCCGAGGAGCGCCGGCTGTTCTACGTGGCGGCCACCCGCGCGGCCGACCGTCTGGTCGTCACCGCGGTGAAGGCGGCGGCCGAGGACGGCGACCAGCCCTCCCGCTTCCTGACCGAACTCGGCGTCGAGCCGAAGGACACCACCGCCCGCCCGCGCCGCCCGCTGTCGGTGTCCGCCCTGGTCGCCGAGTTGCGCGCCACCACCGTCGACCCCGACGCGACCCCCGCGCTGCGCGAGGCCGCCGCGGAACGGCTGGCCGCCCTGGCCGCCCTGCGCGACGAGGACGGGGTCCCCCTCGTCCCCGCCGCCCATCCGCACCGCTGGTGGGGGCTGTACGAGCCGACCCGCAGCGAGGTGCCGCTGAGGGACAGGGACCGGCCGGTCGCCCTCTCCGGCAGCGCGCTGCACCAACTGGCCACCGCCTGCTCGCTCCAGTGGTTCCTGGGGCGCGAGGTGAGGGCGGAGCCGCCCGCGACCGCGGCCCAGGGCTTCGGCAACGTTGTGCACGTCCTGGCCGACGAGGTCGCCTCCGGCGGCACCCCCGCCGATCTGTCCGTCCTGCTGGAGCGGCTGGACTCGGTGTGGGACTCGCTCGCCTTCGACGCGCCCTGGAAGTCGCGGCAGGAGAGGGAGAACGCCCGCGCCGCCCTGGAGCGCTTCCTGCGCTGGCATGTGATCGAGCGCGACCTCGGACGCGAGACGGCCGCCACCGAGCACGACTTCGACGTGACGCTGGAGGCGGGCGGCCACCGGGTCCGCGTCCGAGGCTCCATGGACCGGGTCGAGCGCGGACCGGACGGCCGGGCGTACGTCGTCGACTTCAAGACGGGCAGGAGCAAGTCGACCGCGGCCGAGGTCGAGCGCCACCCCCAACTGGCCGTCTACCAGCTCGCGGTGCGCGAGGGCGCCCTCGACGGAGTCGAGGGTTTCGAGGGGAGGCCGGAGCCGGGCGGCGCGGAACTGGTCCAGCTCAGGATCGGCGCGCCGAAGAAGGAGGGCGGTGACGAACTCCCGGCCGTGCAGCGGCAGCCTCCCCTGTCCTCCCACGACGGGGACGGGGAGTGGGTGGGCGAGCTGCTGGCCGACGCCGCCGGGCGCGTACTGGACGAGCGGTTCACGCCCTCTCCCGGACGGCACTGCGACACCTGCTCGTTCAAGGGGGCGTGCAGTGCCCGCCCCGAGGGGCGCCACATCGTGCAGTGAGCGCGGGCCGGGTGTGACGGACTTCACCGGCCGCGGGGAGGACATCGAGGTGCGCGAGGACTTTGGCCGACACGACTCGGTGTGAGGGCGGTTGACGCCCCGTCGGAACGGGGGCGCCGCACGGCCGGCGGCTCCTGCCCGCCGCCGCCGTGCCGCGGCTGTCGGCGCGGCACGCTAGCGTCTTGCGGGTGCCCGCACAGCTCACCGACCCCGACGACCTCCGGCGACTCCTCGGCATCCCCTTCACCGCCGAGCAGATGGAGTGCGTCACGGCTCCGCCCGCGCCCCAGGTGATCGTGGCCGGAGCCGGCTCGGGCAAGACGACGGTGATGGCCGCCCGGGTGGTCTGGCTGGTGGGCACCGGACAGGTCGCGCCCGAGCGCGTGCTGGGCCTGACCTTCACCAACAAGGCGGCCGGCGAGCTGGCCGAGCGCGTGCGCGGGGCACTGAACAGGGCCGGTGTGCTCGACCCCGACCCCGCCGGGGCCGAACAGCCGCCCGGCGAGCCGCGGATCTCCACGTACCACGCCTTCGCCGGGCAGCTGCTGGGCGACCACGGGCTGCGGCTGGGTATCGAGCCGTCCGCCCGGCTGCTGGCCGACGCCACCCGCTACCAGCTCGCCGCCTCGGTGCTGCGCACCGCGCCCGGCCCCCTCACGGCGCTGACCAAGTCCGTCAGCGAGCTGGTGCGCGACCTTCTCGCCCTCGACGGCGAACTGTCCGAGCACCTGGTGGATCCGGAGCGGCTGCGCGCGTACGACCGGGAGCTGCTCGGTCTGCTGGAGAGCGGCGCGGTGAAGCTCACCAACGCCGCCCTGCGGAAGGTGCCCGAGACCGTGCGGGGCCGCCTGGAACTGCTGGGGCTCGTCGAGGAGTACCGCAGGCGCAAACGGGAGCGTGAACTCCTCGACTTCGGTGACCAGATGGCACTGTCGGCGTCCCTGGCGCGCGATGTGCCCGAGGTCGGGCGGATCCTGCGCGAGGAGTACGCGGTGGTGCTGCTGGACGAGTACCAGGACACCTCCGTGGCCCAACGCGTCATGCTGTCCGGGCTGTTCGGAGCGGGGGCGTCCCCACCGGGGGCGGCGGAAGGCGCCGGCCACGCCGTCACCGCCGTCGGCGATCCCTGCCAGGCCATCTACGGCTGGCGCGGCGCGTCCGTGGCCAATCTCGACGACTTCCCCGAGCACTTCCCCCTCGCCGACGGCGCCCCCGCCCGCCGCCACGCCCTGAGCGAGAACCGCCGCAGCGGCGGACGCCTGCTGGAGCTGGCCAACACCCTGGCCGCGCCGCTGCGCGCCCGTCACGCGGGAGTGGAGGCGCTGCGCCCCGCGCCCGGTGCCGAGCACGACGGCCTGGTGCGCTGCGCGCTGCTGCGCACCCACGCCGAGGAGATCACGTGGCTGGCCGACTCCGTCGCCCACCTGGTGAACACCGGCACCGAACCCGGCCGGGTCGCCGTGCTGTGCCGCACCGCCGGCGACTTCGCGCGGATCCAGGGCGCGCTGGTGGAGCGCGGGGTGCCGGTCGAGGTCGTCGGCCTGTCGGGACTGCTGCACCTGCCGGAGATCGCCGATCTGGTCGCCATGTGCGAGGTCCTCCAGGACCCGACCGCCAACGCCTCCCTGGTGCGTCTGCTCACCGGTCCGCGCTGGCGCATCGGCCCGCGCGACCTCGCGCTGCTGGGCCGCCGCGCCCGGCTGCTGGTGCCCGGCGGGCCGCGTACGGGCGGCGGGGAGGCCGGTGCCGAGGCGCGGCTGGCGGCGGCCGTGGAGGGCACCGACCCGGCCGAGGTGGTCTCCCTCGCCGACGCCCTCGACACCTTCCTGGGCACCGGCGGTCACGACGACCCGCTGCCGTTCTCGGCCGAGGCACGGGTGCGCTTCGCCCGGCTGGCCAAGGAGATACGCGATCTGCGGGCCTCACTCGCCGACCCGCTGATGGACGTGCTGCACCGGGTGCTGTCCGTCACCGGCCTGGAGGTCGAACTCTCCGCGTCCCCGCACGCGCTGGCCGCCCGCCGCCGGGAGACCCTCGGCACCTTCCTGGACGTCGCAGCCGGATTCGCCTCGCTGGACGGGCAGTCCACCCTGCTGGCCTTCCTGGGCTTCCTGCGCGCCGCGGCAGAGTACGAGAAGGGGCTGGACAGCTCGCTGCCCGGCGAGGAGAACACCGTCAAGGTCCTCACCGCGCACAAGTCCAAGGGCCTGGAGTGGGACGTGGTCGCCGTCCCGGGGCTGGTCGCCGGGAACTTCCCCAGCGGGCAGGCCCGCGAGTCCTGGCTCTCCCAGCCGAAGGTGCTGCCGCCCGCGCTGCGCGGCGACACGGCGACCCTGCCGAAGCTGTCCGGCTGGACGGCCAAGGACCGCAAGGCCTACGAAGAGGCGGTCAGGGACCACCAGCGCACCGAGGAACTGCGGCTGGGTTACGTCGCCTTCACCCGCCCCCGCTCCCTGCTGCTGGGCTCGGGCCACTGGTGGGGCCCCAGCCAGAAGAAGCCGCGCGGCCCCTCCTCCTTCCTGGAGGCGCTGCGCGCGCACTGCGAGGCCGACCCGCGGCACGGCGAGGTCGAGCACTGGGCGGAGGAGCCCGCCGAGGGCGAGGAGAACCCGGCACTGGAGGAGCCGGCCGAGGAGCGCGCCTGGCCCCTGCCGCTGGACGCGGAGGCCTGGGCACGCCGCCGTACCGCCGCCGGGCGCGTCATGGCCCACCTGGACGGGCGGACGGGCCGGCGGGCGGGCGGGCGCGTACTGCCCCGGCCCCGTACGGCCCGTGAGCCGGCCCCGGAACCGGTGGAGGAGTCCGCGGACGAGCCGGCCGGGGGGCCCGCCCCGGCCCCGGAGCCCGCGGCCGGGGACGCGGGGAAGGTCGCCTCCTGGGACCGCGACATGGAGGCGCTCACCGCCGAGCTGCGGAGGGCCCGGTCGGGCGTGCGGGAGGTGCCGCTGCCCCCGGCTCTCTCCGCGACCCAGCTCGTACGCCTGGCCGCCGACCCCGGGGGCTTCGCACGGGACCTGGCCCGGCCCATGCCGCGGCCGCCCCGGCCCGCCGCCGCCCGCCGGGGCGCCCGCTTCCACGCCTGGGTGGAGTCCCGCTTCGAGGAGCTGGAGCTGCCGCTGCACGATCCCGAGGAACTGCCGGGCGGCGGGGACGGGGCCGACGCGTACCCCGGCGGCGACGACGCGGGGATCGACGACGAGAAGGACCTCGCCGCGCTCAAGGAGGCGTTCGGCCGCACCCCCTACGCGCACCGCGCCCCGTACCGTGTCGAGGAGCCCTTCCGGCTGGTGCTCGCGGGCCGGGTGATCCGGGGCCGGATCGACGCGGTGTACCGCGACGGGGAGGGCCGCTTCGAGATCATCGACTGGAAGACCGGGCGGTCGGGCAGGGCCGATCCGCTCCAGCTCGCCGTCTACCGCCTCGCCTGGGCCGAGCGGCACGGACTGCCGCCCGAGGCCGTACGCGCCGCCTTCCTCCACGTGCGCAGCGGGGAGCTGGTCCGCCCGGCCCCGCTGCCGGGCCGGGCCGGCCTGGAACGGCTGCTGCTGCACGGCGCGGGAAGTGCGGAAGTCACGGAAGACGCGGACGGTGTGGGCACCCGGGATGTTCCGGACGTCCCGGGCGTGCGGGACGGTCCCGGCGCCCGGCGGGACGCCGCGGCCGATTCAGGGCCGGGCGGGGCGGCCGGATAGGCTCAGGGCATGAGCACCACCCCGGCCGCTCGTGGACACCGTCGTCCGCGCGCGCACCGCAGGCCGGCCCGCCGTCCCCGCGGACGGTCGGCGCCCCCGCCTCCCCCGGCACGGGGAGCGGACGGGACGGCCGTGTGCGGGCGCCGCCGCGGACGGAGGGGGACGGGTCTTCCACCGCACCCGGACTGCACGGGATGGTCCGGCGGCCGTCGTACGCACCCGAACCACCGCTCACGCAGCAGGGGAAGTTGGTAGCAGCCGTGATCACCTGGCCCGACCACACCACCGACCGTCCTCCGGTCACGCTCACCGCCACCGGCGGCATAGACAGGGCCTCCCACCACCGGCTCGACGAGGCCTGGCTCGGCGCGGCCTGGAGCCACCCGACGACCCGCTGCTTCGTGGTGTCCGGCGGGCAGGTGCTGATCGAGGACACCGGGGACGGCCGCGCCGAGCTGGTGACCATGCCGTCCTTCGACGCCCCGCTGACCGAGGCGCACCGCTACTTCCTCGGCATCGGCGAGGACGGTGTGCGCTACTTCGCCCTGCAGAAGGACGCGCTGCCGGGCCGGATGGACGACGCGGCCCGCCCGGCCGGGCTGCGGGAGGCGGGCACGCTGCTGTCCGAGCGCGACGCCCAGCTGATGGTGCACGCCGTGGCCCTGGAGAACTGGCAGCGCATGCACCGCTTCTGCTCGCGCTGCGGGGAGCGTACGGTCATCGCAGCGGCCGGCCACATCCGCCGCTGTCCGGCCTGCGGCGGCGAGCACTACCCGCGCACCGACCCCGCCGTGATCATGCTGGTGACGGATCCGGAGGGCCGCGCGCTGCTGGGCCGCCAGGTGCACTGGCCCAGGGGCCGCTTCTCCACGCTCGCGGGCTTCGTGGAGCCGGGCGAGTCCATCGAGCAGGCGGTCGTCCGCGAGGCGGGGGAGGAGGCGGGCGTCACGATCGGCAGGGTCGAGTACGTCGCCAGCCAGCCGTGGCCCTTTCCGTCCAGTCTGATGCTGGGCTTCGTGGCGCACGCCACCTCCACCGAGATCCGGGTGGACGGCGAGGAGATCGAGGAGGCCCGCTGGTTCTCCCGGGAGGAACTGCGCGCCGCGTTCGCCTCCGGCGAGGTGCTGCCGCCGTCGGGCATCTCGATCGCGGCCCGGCTGATCGAGCTGTGGTACGGGCAGCCGCTGCCGGATCCGCTGTGACGGGCCGCCCGGCGGTGCCGGGCGCAGGATGCCGGGCACGCCACCTGTCGTCGGCCGCGGCCCGGTCCCGGGC
>NZ_JBXUOY010000278.1:0-6481 GCF_057196705.1 Streptomyces sp. ATLC9
GTCGCGCGGCCGCCTGGTGCCGGATGCGGGGGCGGTACCGTCCGACACCGCCGGGGCCACCGCGCCGGTGCGTCCGACGGAACGGAGGCGGCCGGGAGGGAGAACGGCGAGGACTGGGACGAGGAGCGGAGAGGGCGCCCGGGTACGGGGGTGCGCCCCGCGCCAGCGCCCGGGGCGCCGCCGTCCCGCCGGGCTTTCGCGCCTCCCGGCGACCGTGCGGAACGCCCGGGGCCTCGCCTGAGCGACGGAACGAGCCGTTCGGTTCCCGGAAAGTCCTCACAAAAGGCGAACTGTTCGGGTGCAGGGCGGTCAGGCGGGTCAGCCTCCGGTGGCCGTTCGCGGTCTCCGCCGGAGAGACACGGCATCAACAGGAGTGCGACACAGGGAAACACGGCGCCGGGACGCTTACCCGCGCGCTTCCGTGGGACATGGAGACGGATGCATATCTCTTTTCTGCTGCATCACGGGTACGGCATGGGCGGAACGATCCGGACCACCTTCAACCTCGCGTGCGCGCTCGCACAGCAGCACGACGTCGAGATCGTCTCGGTCTTCCGGCACCGGGACCGTCCCGTCTTCGACCTGGACCCCGCGGTGCGCCTGCGCCATCTGGTGGACATGCGCAAGCACAGCCCGGACTACGACGGCGGCGACCCCGAGCACGCCCGGCCGTCCAAGCTGTTCCCGCGCGCGGACGGCAACCACCGCAAGTACAGCGCGCTCACCGACCGCCGGATCACCGAACACCTGGCCGGTGTCGAGGCGGATGTCGTGATCGGCACCCGCCCCGGCCTCAACACCATGCTCGCCATGCACACCCGGCCCGGCCCGGTGCGCATGGGGCAGGAGCACCTCACGCTCTCCACCCACTCGCGTGCGCTGCGGGCGACCCTGCGCGGCGCCTACCCGCGCCTGGACGCCCTCACCACCGTCACCGAGGCCGACGCGCGGGACTACCGGCGCATGATGCGCCTGCCCGGGGTGCGCGTGCGGGCGGTGCCCAACGGCGTCCCCGCGCCGGCGGTGGAGCCTTCCGACTGCACCGGGAAATGGGTGGTCGCCGCCGGCCGGCTGGCTCCCGCCAAACGCTACGACGTGCTGCTGAGGGCCTTCGCCAAGGTGGTCGAGCAGCGGCCCGACTGGCGGCTGAGGCTCTACGGGGCCGGGCGCGAGGAGGCGAAGCTGCGGGTCATGGTGGAGGAACTCGGCCTGTACAACCACGCGTTCCTCATGGGACCGGCCCACCCCATCGAGGCCGAGTGGGTCAAGGGCTCGGTCGCGGCCGTGACGTCCAGTCTGGAGTCCTTCGGAATGACGATCGTGGAGGCGATGCGCTGCGGTCTGCCGGTGGTGGCCACCACCTGCCCGCACGGGCCGGGGGAGATCATCGCCGACGGTGTGGACGGACGGCTGGTACCCACCGGTGACGTCGGCGCCATCGCCGGGTCCCTGCTGGAGCTGATCAACGACGACGAGCTGCGCCGGAGTATGGGCCGCGCCGCGATCGCGGACGCCGCCCGTTACGACCCCGCGCGGATTGGCGAGATGTACTCCTCGCTCTGCACGGAGCTCGTCGCACGCGGCGGGGGGAGAGGGATCGGCCGCCTGCGCTCCTCCCTGCACCGGACCCGGGGAGCCCTGCTCGGCGGGGCGTACGCCGCCAAGGACGCCCTGGCCCGCGCCCGCCGGGGCGCGCTGAGAGGAGGAAGGACCGCATGACCGCGACCACCCGCAGACCCGCCGGTGCCCCCGAGGTCCCCGGGGCGACGGCACCACGGGCCGACTGCACGGCGGACAGCGCGGGCGGCCTCAGCTTCGACATCGAGCTGCCCGGCGCGGCGGAGCGGTGGGACGCCGCCCTGCTGCTCCGGCTGCGCGACCACGATCCGGAGGAGTCGGTGCGCCTGCCGCTGGAGCCGCTCTCGGGTGGCCCGGACGGCTCCGTGCTGCGGGCCGTCCTGCCCAGCACGGTTTTGCTGGCCGAGGGCCGCTGGGACGCCTATCTGGTGATCGGCGAGGGTGAGGCGCAGCGGCTGCGGCCCGGATGCGGCGACCTGCGCTCGCTCGTCGACCGGGTGCCGCGCACCGACCGCACCTGGCTGGGTGTGCGCATCCCGTACACCACCAAGTACGGCAACCTCTCGGTGTGCTCCTGGCTGCGCTGGCCGCACGCCGAGGCGGGCGACGTCTGGCCCGCCGACGGCGGGCTGACCGTCCATGGACGGCTGTACGGGGCCGCGTTGACCCCCACCGCGCGGCTGGAGGCCCGCCCCCGCCGCACCGCCGCTTCGGACGGCGCGGAGGCGCGGTCCGTCACCGCGCCGGTCACCCTGACAGGCACGCCCGCCGAGGGGCACGGCTTCACGGCGCGGCTGTCGTACGCGGATCTGGCCGGGGAGAGCGGCTCGGAGGGCGACTGGCAGCTGTGGCTGCGCCCCGGCGAGGACGCCGAAGCGGTGCGTGTGGCCCGCATCCTGGACGACATCGTCGACAAGCACAGGATCCTGCGCTACCCGGCACGGCCCGTCAACGCCGACGAGGCGGGCGGGAGGAGCGAGCCGGAGGGAGGCGGAGGGCTGACGGCCCGTCCGTACTACACCGGTGCCAACGATCTGTCCGTGCGGCTGGAGCGCACGGAACCGACCGGCTCCTGATCGCCCGGCTTCTGCGCACCGGCGCCCCCTCCCCGGACGAGATGGCCCTCCATGTCCTGATACCGGGCCTCGACTTCGAGGTGCGCGAACCGGCCGGGCCGGGCGAGCGGATAGAGGAGCCGGCGGACCGCCTCGGCCGGGCGGCGCGGGCGTGGCGGGCGTGGCGGGGAGGGCCGGGGAAGGGGGTGAGGGCCGCGAGGCCGCCGGGGTCACCGGACCCGGTCCACCTCGTCCGCCACGCCCGCCTCGTGCACGCGGTCCACCTCGTCCGCCGGGTCCGCTGCCGCGCCGCCGTCGTCGACCTCGATGTCCAGGCTCACCGAGCGCTGGAAGTCCGCGAGATCCAGCCGCACCCGGCGGGCCTGGGCGTGCCAGAGGCGCGCGGCCCTCTCCGGCAGGCTCCGGGGGAGGTACTCCAGGACGACCAGCAGCCGGGTCAGATTCCCGGCCGGCCGATGGAAGGTGGCCACGCCCCGGATCGCCGCCCTGGAGTCGTGGGCGGCCCATACGACGAGATCGTCCCGGACCCGGTCGGTGACGCGCACCGTCCGGCCGCGCCCGGGCCACAGGATCCTCGCGCCGCCCGGGGCCTCGTCGCCGGGGCCGCTCTCCAGGAGATCCAGCCAACGGTCGTACGCCTCGCGGACCGGTACGCCGACCTCGACGCACTCGCAGACGCTCAGGGGCCGGGCCGCGACGCCGGCCCGCTTCCTCACCCCGCCCGGAGCGCGGGCGGCGGCGAGCAGCAGGCGCCGGACCCGTACCGCCGCGTCCCGGCCGCCGACGTCCGTTCGCAGCGTCAGCCACGTCCGGAGCCTCCCGTGCGCTTGGCCGTACCGGTCGTCTTCCGGGCTCCGCCGGACGGCCTGCCGGTCTCGGTCTGCTTGCCGGCCGAACCCGCGGCCTTTCCGGCGGCTTTGGCCGGCTTGCGGGACGTGGCGGCCGTCTTCTTGGCGGTCCGCGACGCGGTCTTCTTCGCCGGAGCGCGCCGGGAGGTGCTCCGGCCCCCCTGCGACTTCCCGGAGTCCGCGGCCTCCTTGCGGGAACCACCGGTGTCCTGCGAACCGTTCGCGCCCCTCGCTCCCCTCGTGTCCCCCTTCGGGTCCTCCGCTTCCTTCCCGGACTTCTCCTTCCGCTCCTCCGGGGCGCGCGAGTCCTGCGAACCGTCCTCGCCACCGCTCTTCCACGGCACCCTGCCGAGCTGTCCCCGTACGCCGCCGGTCAGCGACTCCAGGCGCCCGGTCGGCAGTGCGCCGGTGGCGACCCTGCCGGCCTCCCTGACGTTGTTCCGCAGCCGGCCGGTGGCCTCTGCGAGCTGCGGGGTCCTCTCCTTGAACCGCTCGCCGAGCCGGCCGGGGTCCACCCCGAGCCGCCTGGCCAGCAGCGCCCCGCCCGTGCCGAGGGGCAGTTTGGTCCTGCCGCGCCCCACCACGTAACCCGTGGCGAAGGCCAGCGCCAGTGCCGACCGGTTCGTCATGTCAGTAGTCTCCTTGGTTGTGCCGTCTCTGCTCCCGCACGGCCTCCAGCCGGTCGAGCAGTTCGTCCTCCCGGCGGTCGAACTCCTCCTCGTCGATCAGGCCCTCGTCCAACTGCCTGGACAGATCGTGAAGTTCACGCTGGATCGCCGACGGGTCGTAGTACTGCCGCTCCGCCTCGGCGACCACCTGCCGCAGCACCCAGCCAGCGCCGTGGAACGGCGCCGCGGGCAGCTTCAGGATCCCGCCGATCAGTCCCATACCGGCTCACCCCGCGGGCGAGCCGGCGGCCGGTGCGGTCTGCCCGGCCTCGTCGGGCCGGCCCACGAAGCTGTACGGCGGCAGCGGGCCCGTGGCACGGACGTCCAGGTGGGGGTTGGCGCGCCCCAGCTCCTCGACGGCGGCGGTGAACTCCCGCGACCTGTCCCGGCCCAGGAGGAAGGAGAGGTTCGCCAGCCAGCCGGAGCCGTCCGGGCCCGGCACGTACCGCTGGGCCAGGGGGGCGAGCGTCTCCTCGATCAGCCGGGCGTCCTCCGCCTCGCGCTCGCGCACGGCGTTCGCCACGAGTTCGCCCAGTCGCAGCTTGTCCTCGTGGGAGCCGCCGCCGGCGGCCCGGTTGTGCTCCGCCAGGCTCCGTGCCTCGCCGTCCTGCGAGAGCACCAGGCGCAGTACCTCGTCCTCGCGGTGCACGGCCTTCACGTTGTACTCGGAGCGGCCGTCCAGCTCGTCCAACTGCCGCAGGTGGTGGGCGGCGTGGCCGGAGAGGACTCCGCGCACGGCGTCCTCCCCACCGGAGAGGCTGCCGAAGCGCAGCGGCAGGACCGGCCCCTTGGCGCCGACATCGGTCAGCACCTGCTGGTGTGCCAGGAGATCGCGGCGCTTGGGCCGCAGGTCGTCCGGGCAGTCGCTGACGATCGCGGCGAGGTCTCCCTCGCGGATGATCCGGACCTCACGCGGTGGCCGGCCGACGCCGGGCGCCTTGTCGGGCAGCGCCGGGTGGTCCGAGCGCGCGATTCCGTAGACGTAGACGCTCACTCCGTCTCCTCCTTGCGGCGGGCGGAGGTCCGGCGCCTGCGGGGTTCGGTCTCCTCCTCGTCGGAACGGCCCGGGCGGAGCGCGTCGGATACGCTCTCGGCGGCCCCGGCCAGGGCGCCCTTGGTCTTGCTGCTGGCGCCGCTCTCGGTGGCGTTCTCCAGTACCTCGGGCAGGCCGGGCGACTTCCTGGGCCCGGATTCCAGATCGAGGCGGTTGCACGCCTCGGCGAAACGCAGATACGTGTCGACGCTGGCGACCACGACGCGTACGTCGATCTTCAGGATCTCGATACCGACCAGCGAGACGCGGACGAACGCGTCGATCACCAGTCCGCGGTCCAGGATGAGTTCCAGGACGTCGTAGAGACCGCTGCTGCCGCCGCCTCCTCCGGTGGATCGCTGTGCGGGAACTGCCGTAGTCATGGTGTGGAGCCACTCCTCTCGGGTGTCACAGCTCTCAGCCGCGGCGGGACGAATCGGCCCGGCCGCGCTCGTAACGGCGGACGCGGCGGTAACCGGTGAGGTGGCCGGTCCCGTCGAGGGTCACCTCGTACGAGGCCATCAGGCTCATCGTGTCCGGAACCCGCTCGAGTTCCATGACCTCCACCTCCAGGACCCAGCCGTCCCCGGTCCGTTCGAATCGGGAGACGCTCTCGGCGTGCAGGCCGGTCAGATCGGTGAACTCCGATCGGGCCGTACGCATCGCCTCGCCGAGCGGTACGGGGCGCTCGTCCTCCGCCGTCCGCTTGCCGTCGTTGCTCTTCGTCTTCTCTGTCATGAGGCTCCTCCCAACCCCGGATACCGCGAGAGGATTTCCGTAAACCTGCCTCTTTTCAGGGGTAATTGAGAGACTTTCGGATTTCCCCCTCGGTATTCCGTGTGCAGGACGCGGACGGTGTTTCCCGAGAACCCGCCGCGGGCGGCCGGAGAATGGGGTGGAGGGAATTCGGAGTGGTGCGCGCGGTATCCCCGACGGAGTAGCCGGACGCCGCCCGTGCCGCGGAGCGTTGTGACACAAGTGTGACGCCGCCATGATCGGGCCGGAACTTCCGGCTGGACCGCCGACGCCGTACGGTGCTGCCATGGCACCGGCACCCACGCACCCGCACACACCGGACGACGACCCCGAGACCTATGTCGGACTCGACGCGGCCACCGCCGAACGGCAGGCCCGCGAACGCGGCTGGACCACCGTACGGTCCCTCCCGCCGGACGCGGTCATCACCATGGAGTACCTGTCGGGGCGGCTGAACTTCACGGTGGAGGGCGGCTCGGTGGTCCGCTGCTGGAAGGGTTGACACGTGCGGCGGCCCGTTCC
>NZ_JBXUOY010000279.1:0-6462 GCF_057196705.1 Streptomyces sp. ATLC9
GGTCTTCCCGTTCCGCCCGGCGCCGGGGTCGCGGGGCGCTCACTCCTCCCGCAGGGCGGCGGCGGTGACGGTGCCCTCGATCCGGGCGACCGGCCCCTGGTAGAGGATCCGGCCCCCGTGCCTGCCGGGGCCCGGACCGAGGTCGATGAGCCAGTCCGCGCGCCGGATGACATCGAGGTTGTGCTCGATCACGACGACGGTGTGGCGCTGGTCGAGGAGCTGGTCGAGGACGTCCAGCAGGACCGTTATGTCGCGCAGGTGCAGACCGGTGGTGGGCTCGTCGAGGACGTAGAGGGTCGGTTCGTTGGCCTCGCGCAGTTCCTTGGCGATCTTGACGCGCTGGCACTCGCCGCCGGACAGCGTCGTGAGGGGCTGGCCGAGGCGCAGATAGCCCAGTCCGACCCGCTCCAGGTGCGTCAGGGCCTCGCGGATCTGCTTGTCCGGCAGCTGCCCGATGGCATCGGTGATCGTCAGGTCGTCGATGTCCGCGATGGACAGTCCGTTGACGCGGTGGCGGAGCACCTCGCCGACGAACCGCCGTCCCCGGCAGGTCTCGCACACGGTCTCCTGGCCGTCCATGAAGGCCAGGTCGGTGTGGATGACGCCCAGTCCCTTGCAGTCCGGGCAGGCCCCCTCGGAGTTGGCGCTGAACCGGCCGGCGGGCAGGCCGCTGTGCCTGGCGAAGAGCTTGCGGATGGCGGGGGCTATCCCGGTGTAGGTGACGGGGGTGGAGCGTCGGTTGGTGCTGACCGGCTTCTGGTCGATCACGACCGCGTCGTGCTGGGCGACCAGTTCCGTCGCGAGACTGGACTTGCCGGACCCCGCGACCCCGGTGAGGACCGTGAGGATCCCGGTGGGGACGTCGACGGTCACGTCCTTGAGGTTGTTGCGGGTGGCGTTCGCCACCGTGATCGCGCCGGTGGCCTCGCGCGGGCCGGTGGTGACCGGCACCCGCCTGTCGAGGGCGACGGCCGTCGCCGTCCGCGCCTTCCGGAGTTCGTCGAAGGTTCCCTGGAAGACCAGTTCCCCTCCTCCGGCGCCCGCGTCGGGCCCGATCTCGATGATCTGGTCGGCGATCTCCATGACGGCGGGGTCGTGCTCGACGACGAGGACGGTGTTGCCCTTGTCGCGCAGCTGCCGCAGCAGGGCGGTCATGGAGGCGATGTCGTGCGGGTGGAGCCCGACGGTGGGCTCGTCGAAGACGTAGAGCATCTCGATCAGGCTGCTGCCGAGGTGCTTGACGGTCTTGATCCGCTGCGACTCCCCGCCGGACAGGCTGGTGGTGGCACGGCCGAGGTGGAGGTACCCCAGCCCGATGGTGACCATGGCCCGCAGCCTCTCCCTGAGGGCTGCCACGACCGGTGCGACGGAGGGGTCGGTCACCTCCTCCAGCACACCGACGAGTTCGGTGATCTCCGTGCGGGCCATCTCGCCGATGGTGCGGCCCGCGACGGTGGCGGTGCGGGCGGCCTCCTCAAGGCGGTCCCCGTGGCATTCGGGGCAGACCTGGGAGCGGGTGAAGCGGGCGATGACCTCCCTCTTGCGGTCGGAGAGGTTGTCGGTCGTGCGCAGGTAGATGCGCTCGAACCGCTCCACGATGCCCTCGTAGTCCTTCGGGGGCCTGGTGCCCAGGCGTGCGGCGTGCTCACCTCCGTGGAGCAGTGCCTGGCGCTCCTCCTCCGTCCACTCCCGCAGCGGGGTGTCGGCCTTGAAGCTGCCGATATCGGCGTACTGGGAGTACCAGTAGCCGCCGTCACCGAACCCGGGCAGCAGGATCGCGCCCTGGGCCAGGGACCTGTCCAGGTCCAGGAACCGGTCGACGGCGCTCACCACGACCTCGCCGATCCCGGAGCAGGTCGGGCACATGCCGGCGGGATCATTGAAGGAGAACCGGTTCGACTCGCCCACGTGGGGCGAGCCGACGCGGGAGAACAGCAGCCGCAGGTAGGTCCAGACGTCGGTGATCGTCCCCACCGTGGACCGGGCGTTGCCGCCGATCCTGCGCTGGTCGATCACCACGACCGGCGAGAGTCCTTCGATCCCCTCCGTCTCGGGGCGTGACCACTTCGGCAGACGGTTGCGGACGAACGGTGGGTAGGTCTCGTTGAGCTGATGCCCGGCCTCCGCCGCGATCGTGTCGAACACCAGGGACGACTTGCCCGATCCGGACACCCCGACGAACACGACCAGTCGGCCGCGCGGGATCTCCACGTCCAGGCACTTCAGGTTGTTGGTCCGGGCACTTCGGATACGGATCGTACGCTCCAGCATGCGACAAGGCTACGAACAGATGTGGTCGCGTTCTGACCGCGACTGGAGTCAGAATGGAGGCATGGCGGATGTCACCCAGCGCATCCTCGCCCTGCTGGCCACGCTCCAGACCGGGCGCGCGTTCAGCGGCGAGGAACTCGCGGCGCGGCTCGATGTCAGTCCCCGGACGCTGCGACGCGACGTCGACCGCCTCCGCGGCTACGGCTATCCCGTCAGGACCCGGCCCGGCCCCGGCGGCCACTACCGACTCGCCGCGGGAAGCGCCATGCCTCCGCTGGCGCTCGACGACGACGAGGCGATCGCGACCCTCCTCGGGCTGGCCACTCTCGCCTCCACCGGCAGCGCCGCCGAAGGCAGCGTGGACGAGGCCGCCACCCGGGCCTACGGCAAGGTCGACCAGTACCTCCCCAAGCGGCTGCGCCACCGCGCCGCCCACCTCCGGACGAGCCTGGAGACGGACGCCGCCCCCGCCCCGAGCATCAGCGCCGACGTCCTGGCCGCACTGGCCGACGCCATCCAGCACCACCTGGTCATCACCTTCGACTACGTCGGCAGGGACGGCTCGACCACGTCCCGGCGCGTCGACCCCTACCGCCACGTCCACCACAACCTGCGCTGGTACCTCCTCGCCTGGGACACCCACAGGGACGACTGGCGCGTCTTCCGCGTCGACCGCATCACCCGCCTCCGGACGTCCACCGGCGCCTACACGCCGAGGCCCCTGCCCGCCGACACCGCGCTCGACTACCTGCGTCAGGGGCTGGGCAGGCACCGCGAGCGTGTCGTCGTCACCGTGGACGCGCCCCTGCCCGCCGTCGCCGAGGCGTTCAGGTACCTCGAGGCCGAATTTCTCGCCCTGGGCGACCGGCGAACCAGAGCCGTCCTGATGCTCGACACCTGGCAGTGGCTGCTCCCGGACCTCGCCTTCCTGGACGCCGACTTCACCGTCGAGGAACCGGCCGGCTTCCGGGAGGCCCTACGGGTTTTCGGAGCGCGCCTCCGCGTTCCTCAGGCTGTCGGAGGCCCTGAGGCGCCTGATGGCCGCCCGTGAACAGTTCGCCCTGGTCGTCGACGAGCACGGGGCGGTGGACGGGATCGTGACCATCGAGGATCTGCTGGAGGAGATCGCCGGGGAGATCCACGACGAGACCGGCCGCGACGTGGCGACGGTGCGCACCGAGCCCGACGGGGCGCTGCTGCTGCCCGGCACCTTCCCCGTCCACGGCCTGCCGGATGTCGGCGTCGGCATCGACGGGCGGCCGGACGGCCGGTACACCACCGTCGCCGGGCTCGTCCTCGTGGAGCCGGGGCATGTTCCGCGGCGGCCCGGGGAGCGCGTCGAGCTCGCCGGCTCGGACCGTCGAGGTGGCCGGCGTGGACCACCACGCCATCACCGCGGTCCGGCCCAGGCCGGCCGGCGGTGACCGGTCGCCCGGAGCCGAGGGGCAGCCGGGCCGGTCACGCCGCGTAGGTCAGGCGGGCGATCAGGTCGTCCAGGCTCACGATCCCGGACAGGTCTCCCCTCTCGTCCCGGAGGACGGCGAGGGTCGCGCGGCGCTGCCGGAGCAGTTCGATGCCGTCCGCGACGGTGTCGTGCGGCTCCAGTTCCGGAACCGGGCGGGCCAGGGCGCGGGCGGTGGCCGCGCGGCCGCGGGCGCGGGCCACCAGCACGTCTCGGGCGTGGACCGAGCCGACGACCCGGGTGTCGTCCAGCACCAGCAGCCGGGTGCGGTCGTGCCGGGAGGCGGTGGCCAGGATGGTGTCCGCGTCCGCGTCGGCGGGGACGGAGATGACGCGGCCGGCAGGGATCATGAGTGCGCCGACCGGCTCCTGCGGTGCGGTGAGCGAGCGGGTCAACAAGCCGGATTCGCTCTTGGTGATCAGGCCCAGGCGCTGGGACTCGGCGATGAGGTGGGTGAGCTGCTCGCGGTTGTGGACCGAGGTCAGCTCCTCGCGCGGGGTGACCCGGAACAGCCTGACCAGCCCGTTGCTGATCTTGTTGAGGACCCACAGCAGCGGCCTCACGAGCAGGGTGATGCCGCGGAACGCCGGGGCGAGCAGCATCGCGGACTGCTCCGGATGCGCGATCGCCCACGACTTGGGGGCCATCTCACCGACGACCATGTGGAGGAAGACGACGACCGCCATGGCGAAGAGGAAGGCGATGGCGTAGGACAGCTCACCGGGCAGGCCGGCGGCCTCCAGCAGGGGCTCGACCTGGTGGGAGACGGCCGGTTTGGAGATGCTGCCCAGGCCGAGGGTGGCCACGGTGATGCCCAGTTGGGCGCCGGCGAGCATCAGGGACAGCTCCCGCATTCCGGCGAGGGCCGACTTCGATCCTCTGCGGCCCCGCTCCGCGTGGCGTTCCATGCGATGGCGCTTGGCCGCGACCAGGGCGAACTCGGCGGCGACGAAGAATCCGCTGGCCGCGAGCAGCAGGACGGTGACCAGCGCGGCGGTCCACGGGCTCATGCGTTCCCCTCACGGTCGGTGCCGTCGGTGCGGCCGGTCTCGGCGGTGGTGCGGGTCAGCCGTACGCGCTTGGGCACGTGCCGGTCCAGGGAGAGCACCTCGATGGCCGCGTGCCCCTCCTGCGCGGGCAGGGAGACGGTGATGCGGTCGCCGACGGTGGGGAAGCGGCCGAGGTGGTCGATGACCAGGCCTGCGACCGTCTCGTAGTCCTCGGCCTCGGGCAGGTGGACGCCGGTGGCCTCGGCGACCTCGTCCGGCCGGCGGCCGGCGTCGACGCGCCAGCCGTCGCCGTCGGGCACCGCCGTCTCGACCGGGCGGTCGGTCTCGTCGGCGATCTCGCCGACCAGTTCCTCGGCGATGTCCTCGAAGGTGATGATCCCGGCGAGGCCGCCGTGCTCGTCCAGGACGACGGCGAACTCCTCGTCCCGCTCGCGCATCCGGTCGACCGCGTCCGGCAGTGGCTGGGTCTCGGGCAGCAGCAGGGCGGGACGGGCCAGCTCCCCGGCGGTCGCCGTCGCGATGGAGGCCGTGCCGAGCCGCATGAGTTCGCGCACTCCGACGACACCCACGACATCGTCGGGGCGGTCGCCGAGCACGGGGTAGGTGGAGTGGCCGTGTGCCGCGATCAGCTCGACGACCTCGGTCGCCGGGGCGGTCGCCGCGACGAAGGTGGTCTCCACCCGGGGCACCATGACCGTGCCGGTGTTGCGGTCGCCGAACTCCAGGGCGTGGTCGATGAGGTCGGCCGTGTGCCGCGGGAGGTGGCCCTCCTCGTGCGCGGCCTCGATGAGGTGTCCGACCTCCTCCAGGGTCGCGCCGTGGTGGAGTTCCTCCACCGGCTCGATTCCGGCCCGGCGCAGCAGCTTGTTCGCGGTGCTGTCGAAGACGTGGATCAGCGGTCCGGTCACCTTCAGATAGGCCAGTGTGGAGGAGGCCAGGGACTTGGCCAGCCGGTCCGGGACGGCCAGGGCCAGGTTCTTGGGCGCGAGTTCGCCGATGACCATCTGCAGTGCGGTGGCCAGGACGAACGCGACCGTCAGCGCCACGCCGCCCACGGCGGCCTCCGGCACCCCGACTCCTGTCAGGACCGGGCGCAGCAGCTCGGCGAGTGCCGGTTCCGCGAGGAAGCCGACCACCAGGCCGGTGACGGTGATGCCCAGTTGGGCTCCGGAGAGCATGAACGACAGTCGGCCCAGCACCTTCACCGCGCGTGCGGCGCGTCTGTCGCCGGCGGCGGCCTCCCGTTCAAGCGCGAGCCGGTCGGCGGCGACGTAGGCGAATTCCTGGGCGACGAAGTACCCGGTGCCGAGGGTGAGCACGAGGACGGCGAGCAGGCCGAGCCAGGCGGTCACCGCTCACCACCCCCCGGGCGGGCAGTGGATCGGGTATGTCTGACCTGACCCTGCTGAGGGGCTGGCAAGAAGGACTCCTCGATTCGGTGGACTGTGCCCACGACGATACGGACGTGTTCCGCGGCCGACGTACAGGCGCCGACGGGCCCGCCCCGCCGGAGGGCCCGGAGAGGCCGGAGGCTCTCCGGGCGGCCGGGGACCGCCGGCCGGGCCATGTCCTCGGGGAGAGCGGCCTTCTGCCCGCGATTCCCGTCTCCGCCGCGACGGCGGCCGCCCCCTGGTCTCCCGCTCATTCCTGCACCAGCATAGAAGTACCGTGAGGCTCCGGGGGCAGCGCCCTCACGGCGGGCGGGGCGGTCCGGGTCCG
>NZ_JBXUOY010000280.1:0-6412 GCF_057196705.1 Streptomyces sp. ATLC9
CGCCCGGTGCGCGCCGTCCCGTGCGGCGGGTTCCGTGCCCGTCGCGGTTCCTCACGTCGTCGGTGCCGTGACCCGGACGTCAGGGCTCCGGGCCGACTCGACGCCGGGGGCGGGCGGAGCCGGGCGCGGCCGTTCAGCCGACGGGACAGGGTTCCGCTACAGGGGCTGCCGGGGGATCATTCGGGAGACCGACGACCACCGAAGCGGACTGCGAGCGGCCCGGCGCCGCCGACCTGCGGCACCGGCGTCCCTCCTCTCCGCAACTGCCAACTGACCACTGGCTCGCAAGGGGGAAACATGACCGCCATCGACGTACCCGAGGACCGGTTCCGCGAGGACCGGCTCTTCTCCGCCCTGGCCAACCCGACCCGGCGCGAGGTGCTGAGGCTGCTCCGGGTGGAGGGGCCGCAGCCCGTGCAGCGGCTGGCCGACCACTTCGACATGCGAAGGCCGAGCCTCTCGGAACATCTGAAGGTGCTCCGGGAGGCCGGCCTGGTCAGCCAGCGGCGCAAGGGCAGGGAGAGGCACTACCGGCTGGAGGCCGGGCCGCTCAGCGAGGTGCAGCACTGGCTGAGCCCGTACGAGCGGCTCTGGCGCGGGATGGGGGATCTGAGGGACCTGCGCGGTCTCCTGGAGGGGAAAACCGGCGACGCCGGCGCCTGAACGGCGCGCGTACGGCGTGGTGGCCGGCGCGCGTACGGTGGCCGGGCGCGTTCCGCGCCCGGCTGTCGCCCCCAGGCGCTGACCGGGTCTTTCGACGGGTTGTCATGATGCCGTGACAGGTTGTCGTGCACGTGCATCCTCACGTGCATCCGCACGTGAACGGCGTTATGATCCGGGCTGGTTGACCGATTCAGCCCTGACCGCGACCGACCGCCCCCGACCGCACAGCCGGGAGAGTCCGATGCCCCACGCGTACAACGGCATGGCAGCCAGGGACCTCCACGGGGTCGTCTGGCAGAAGAGCAGACACAGCAACTCGCAGGGAGCCTGCGTGGAGTTCGCCAAGCTCCCCGGCGGGGAGGTGGCCGTACGGAACTCGCGCCATCCGGACGGCCCCGCGCTGGTCTACACCCCGGCCGAGGTCGAGGCGATGCTGCTCGGCGTCAAGGACGGCGAGTTCGACCACCTCGTACAGGACTGACGCCCGTTCCCCCTCCGGGGTTCAGCCGGAACAGGGCCCAGACCACTTTTCCGGGCATGGCGTCGGGCATCGGCTGCCAGCCCCAGGCGTCGCTGAAGGACTCGACGAGGAAGAGGCCGCGCCCGGACTCCGCCGCGTCGTCGAAGAACAGGCCGGCGAACTCCCCGTCGAGGCCGTCCAGGTCGTCGCCGAAGTCGCAGCCTATGCCGCCGAACCCCCCGGCGGCCCCCTCTCCGGGCTTCTTCGCCACGGGCGCCTTTCCGCTGGGGTCGCGCACGGCGCACACCAGGCGGCCGGACCAGTTCATCAGATGGAGCCGCACGGGCGGATCCGGGGTTTCGCCGGAGACGGCGTCCGGCACGCCGTGGCGCAGGGCGTTGGTCACCAGCTCCGAGACCACCAGGGACACGGTGTCGAAGTGCCCGGCCAGCCGCCAGCGCAGCAGTACGTTCCGGGTGAACTCGCGGGCGGTCCTCACCGCCTCGTAACGCGGCTGGAGCGCGCAGGAGGCCGAGCCGGAGAGCGCGTCGGGGTCGAGCGACGGGAAGTCATGCCATAACCGGTCGAGCACGGTCGGTCCTCCGGTCCCCATGACGAGACACTCCTGGCATTGCGGCGGTCATGGCCCTGATGGACCCCGTCAGCGGTGGTGCTCCGTGTCGCGTTCCGCCCGTTGCGCTGCTTCGGTGGATCTTGCGCATGCGCAAGTGCCTTGACTCTGAGTGCACTTGCGCTTTCCCCATGGTTCCCAATGCTCACAGCGGATGCAAGGGCAGATGCACGTGCACGAGCGACTTTCGATCGTGTGTAACCGCCTGGGCACGCAACGAAGGCATTGGTGGCAGACTGCACTGGTGCAGGGGTGGAGAGCTGAATACAAACAGGAGCATTTCCGGTGAAAAACGGAGTGAACGGAGCCAACGGGTCGAGTGGGTCCATGGTGCGCCGCATCCTGCTCGGTTCCCAGCTGCGGCGGCTCCGCGAGTCCCGCGGAGTCACCCGTGAGGCGGCCGGATATTCCATCCGGGCCTCCGAATCGAAGATCAGCCGCATGGAGTTGGGGCGTGTGAGCTTCAAGGCGCGGGACGTGGCGGACCTGCTCACGCTGTACGGCGTCACCGACGAGGCCGAGCGCGAGCCGCTGCTGGGCCTCGCCCGTGAGTCCAGCGTCGCGGGCTGGTGGCACAACTACAGCGACGTGCTGCCGAACTGGTTCCAGACGTACGTCGGTCTGGAGGGCGCGGCCTCCCACATCGGCGTCTACGAGGTGCAGTTCGTCTCCGGGCTGCTCCAGACGGAGGACTACGCGCGGGCGGTCGTCACCAGCGGCCACCGGTCGGGGCTGTCGCCGGAGGAGGTCGACCGCCGCGTCGCCCTGCGCCTGGAGCGCCAGAAACTGCTGCTGTCCGAGCAGGCGCCGGAGTTCCGCTGCGTGCTGGACGAGGCCTCGCTGCGCCGGCCCTACGGCGGCCGCGAGGTGATGGACGCCCAGCTGCGGCGCCTCGCGGAACTCTCCGAGCTGCCGCACGTCACCCTCCAGGTGATGCCGTTCGACACCGGCGGGCACCCGGCCGAGAGCGGGGCGTTCACACTGCTGCGCTTCCCCGAGTCGGAGATCTCCGACATCGTCTATCTGGAGCACCTCACCAGCGCCCTCTACGTCGACAAGCCGGACGAGGTCGCCCAGTACGAGGACGTCCTCGACCGCCTCCTGCGGGACAGCCTGGGCCCGGAGGACACCCGCCGGCTCCTCCACAAGGTCCGCGGGGAGATCTGACCGCCGGATCCGGCGGCCGGTGTGTCCCCGGCCGGCGCCGACGGGCCCGGGAGAATCCCGGCCGGGGGAGCGCGCGGGAGGGCATCGAGGACAGAACCCGTCCCCAGGGCCTCATGGCGTCGTTATCGGTGAAGGGGCCGGAAGGCGGCCCGACGACCGACGCGTGAGGAGAACCACCCATGCCCGTTCCTGTCGCTTCCGAGAACCGCGGCGACGAGCGCGGAGCCCTGCTCGCCTACCTGGACGCCCAGCGCGGGGGCATCCGCCGAGCCCTCCACGGGCTCACCGACGAGCAGGCGCGCAGCAGGCCGACCGTGAGCGCGTTCTCCCTGGCCGGCATCCTCAAGCACGTCGCGGTGGGCGAGCGCGGCGCGCTGGCGACGATGCGCGGCGAGCCCTTCGACTTCGAGACCAGCGCGAAGGGGTGGGAGGACAGCCTCACCGCCAGGGACGACGAGACGGTCGACGAACTGCTGGACCTCTACGAGCGGGTGGCGCGCGAGACCGAGGAGACGGTCCGGGCGGTGCCCTCCCTCGACGACACCTTCACGGCCCCCAAGATGCCCTGGGACGAGGGCGGACCCCGCTCCTGGCGCTGGGGCCTGCTCCACCAGATCGAGGAGACCGCCCGGCACGCCGGGCACGCGGACATCATCCGCGAGACGATCGACGGCAAGGGCGCCTTCGACCTGGTCTTCGAGACGGGCGCGCTGCCGGAGCCGGACTGGTCCTCCTTCCGGTGACCTCCCGCATCCGCGCCCGCCGCCGCCCGTCTACGCTGGCCGGCGGGTCCGGACGGGAAGGCCCGGAAGGGGACGGTGAGGTCGGCGGTGTCGGCGATCCGGTTGCTGGTGCTGGGCGCGGTTCGCCAGCACGGGCGCGCACACGGCTACCAGGTCCGCAACGACCTGGAGTTCTGGGGTGCGCACCAGTGGTCCAGCGCCAAGCCGGGTTCGATCTACCACGCGCTCAAGCAGATGGCGAAGCAGGGCCTGCTGACCGCCCACGGCACCGGACCGAGCGCGGTGGGCGGCCCGCCGCGCACCGAGTACGAGCTGACCGCCGCCGGCGAAGCGGAGTACCAGCGGCTGCTGCGCTGGTCGCTCACGGCGCACGACGAGAGGCCGGACGTGCTCACGGCCGGGGTCGGCTTCATCGTCGACCTGCCGCGCCGGGAGGCGATCGAACTGCTCGGGCGCCGCGTGGCGGCGCTGGAGGAGTGGAGCGCCGAGGTAGCCCGGGAGTGGACGCCGCCGGGCGCCCCGGAGGAGTGGGGCCACATCGGCGAGGTCATGAGGCTGTGGGTGCACAGCGCCGTCAGCGGCGCGGAGTGGACCCGGGGCCTGATCGAGCGCCTGGAGCGCGGCGCGTACGTGATGGCGGGCGAGGGCGAGCGGTCGGTGGAGGTGCTGCCGGAGGGAGTGGAGAACCCTTACGCGGAGCGTCCGCACGACCGCTCCCCCGGCTGACCGGGGTCTCTCGCCGGGCCCCGGCCGCTGCAACGCATCTCACACCCGACGGCCACCTCCACGCCCCCTCCCGGAAGGGGCCCCGGCCGTATCCTCGCTGAGGAGGAACGGACATGTCCCGCTGAGAGCGGGAAGCCTGACGTCCGTGCGAGGAGACGACTGGAGGCGTGAGGAGCGGCGAGCTTGGCCCTGGAGACCACGAGGAACGACACGGTGACCGAGACCGGCCGCCCCGAGGACCGCAGGTCCGCGCCCGAGGAGATCCGCAGCGCCTTCGTCCCGCCTTCCGGCGTACCACCGCAGTCCCCGCACCATGAGGACGAGCACCCCACCTCCGAGTTCGCCGTGCCCGAGGGGCTGAGGGCCCCCGCGCCGTCGCCCGAGGACGATTACCCCACCTCCGAGTTCGCCGTGCCCGAGAGCGTGCGCAGGACGCCGGCCTTCGAGCCGGGGTCCGCCTTCACTCCGCCCGAGGGCATCCCGGTGATCAACAACCTGGTGCGGCCGGGCGCGCCCTGGCAGGACCGGATGCGCACCATGGTCCGGATGCCGCTGGGCGAGCGGCCGGTGCCCGAGCGGCCCCGGCGCACCGACGAGGAGGACGCCGACACCGGGCCGTCGGCGCCGCGCGTGCTCGACCTGACCCTGCGCATCGCCGAGCTGCTGCTCGCGGGCGGCGAGGGCGCCGAGGACGTCGAGGCGGCGATGTTCGGGGTGGCCCACGCGTACGGGCTGGACCGCTGCGAACCGACGGTCACCTTCACCCTGCTGACGATCACCTACCAGCCGTCGCTGGTGGACGACCCGGTCTCGCTGAGCCGTACGGTCCGCCGCCGCGGCACCGACTACAACCGGCTGTCGGGCGTCTACCGCCTGGTGGCCGACATAACCGACGGTGAGGTGACGCTGGAGGAGGCGTACGGCCGCCTCGCCGAGATCCGCCGCAACCGCCACCCGTACTCCAAGGGCGCGCTCACCGTGGCCAGCGGCCTGCTGGCGGGCGCGGCGTCCACGCTGGTGGGCGGTGGCTGGGTGGTCTTCTTCCTGGCCGCGCTCGGCGCGATGCTCGGCGACCGGCTCGCCTGGTTCTTCTCCCAGCGCGGGCTGCCGGAGTTCTACCAGTTCGTGGCCGCTGCGGTGCCGCCCGCGGTGCTGGGCGTGCTGGTCCAGCTGTTCGCCGCGGACCTCGGCCTGGACATCAGGGCGTCCGCGGTCGTCACCGGTGGCCTCTTCCCGCTGATCCCCGGTAGAGCGCTGGTCGCCGCCGTGCAGGACGGGCTGACCGGCTTCTACATCACGGCCTCGGCCCGGCTGCTGGAGGTCGTCTACCTGGTCGTCGGCATCGTCTGCGGCGTGCTGCTGATGCTCTACATCGGCTCCGAGATGGGCGCGGAGTTCAACCCGGAGGGCCTGGACATCCGCAGTCGGCCGCTGCTCCAGCTACTGGCGGCGATGCTGCTGGCCCTGACCTTCTGCATCCTCCTCCAGCAGGAGCGCTCCACCGTGCTGCTCGCCACGCTCAACGGCGGCGTCGCCTGGCTGGTGTACGGCGCGATGGCCGACACCGGCGGGATCGACCCCGTCGCGGCGACCGCGGCGGCGGCGGGCGTGGTGGGCCTGTTCGGGCAGCTGATGTCGCGCTACCGGTTCGTCTCGGCACTGCCGTACATCACGGCGGCGATCGGCCCGCTGCTGCCCGGTAGCGCCATCTACTTCGGACTGATCGGCATCGCGCAGGGGCACCTGGACCAGGGCCTGCAGAACCTTTCGAAGGCGGCCGCCCTGGCGCTGGCGATCGCTATCGGCGTCAACCTGGGGAACGAGCTGGCCCGCCTGTTCATCAAGGTGCCGGGCCAGGAGTCCCCGCTGTCGGGCCGGCGCGCGGCCAAGCGCACCCGCGGCTTCTGATCCGGCCCGGCGTCCGCGTCCTCCGTCCCACCGCATCCGCCCGCCCCGCTCCGGGGCGGGCGGACGGCTGTCCGGCCCGGCTGTCCGGGGCCGGGGACGCGACGTGCCCCGGGG
>NZ_JBXUOY010000281.1:0-6371 GCF_057196705.1 Streptomyces sp. ATLC9
CGGGGCGCTCGGATTTGTTAAAAAGAGACCGGCGCGGCGGCGCCGGCGCGGCGGCAGCGTGTCGCTGGGGCTGCCCTGCCCGGCCTCCGCCTCCGTGCCGGTCGCGGCGGGCGCGGCGGACGTGGTCTCGATGTTCTCCGCGGGTGTGGACTCCGCGGATTCCGTGGATTCGCGCATGCGGGCGGTTCTCCCGTTCACGCTCCCGGGCGCCGTGCCTCGATCCGGCCGGGCTCCGCGTGTTGTGCGCGGGCCGCTGTCCGGGGCGCGGGCGCCGCACGGGAGCTGTCGTCTCGCTCGCCGGTTCCGTGCCATCGGGCTCGGACACGGCGAAAGTCTGCTGGTGGATGCGCCTGCCTGACGGCCGGACCCGGGTGGCTCCCTGGTGCCTCGCACATCGGCGGCGCGGCGGCGTCGGCCTTACGCGGTACCGTCCGGCACCGTCGCGGCGGGGGTTGCGTCGCGGTCGGGCGCAAGCGGATCGGTCACCGTGCCGGTCTCCTCATCGAGCGGCCCCTGCGCCAGCCTGGTCACCGCTGCGGGGACCGGCGGCGCCAGGTCGGCCGTAGCTCGGAGGCCGGACAGGACGTCGTCGGGTCGTACGGCAGGTGTCAGGTGCCGTACCACCAGGCGCAGTATCGCACAGGGTCCCTCTCCGGGCCTATCGGACCCGGCCGGGGCGGCCTCCAGCGAGGCCACGGCGGCACGCGTGTCGAAGGTGCGCACGCCCTTCTTGGTCTGCCTGCTGACCTCGACGGACTCCGCCGCGAGGAAGACCTCCGCCGCCTTGCGGGCCTCCTCCGGTTCCACCCCGTCGAGCCGCAGCTCCCAGCGGGAGGCCGTCAGACGGTCGGCGAAGCCGCTGGTGTGCGCCTCCACCGCGTCGACGACGTCGAGTCCGTCGGGCAGCGACCCGTCGAGCAGCCGCCGCAGCACCTCCGGGTCGCGCCGCTCGGTGAGGGCGATCTCCAGGTACTCGGCCTCGCTGCCCGTGCCGGTCGGCGCCGCGTTCGCGTACGAGACCTTCGGGTGCGGGGTGAAGCCCGCGGAGTACGCCATGGGCACCTTGGCCCGGCGCAGCGCCCGCTCGAAAGCGCGCTGGAAGTCGCGGTGGCTGGTGAACCGGAGGCGGCCGCGTTTGGTGTAACGCAGGCGGATGCGCTGCACCGCGGGTGCGGGCGGCGGGCCTTCGGGCTGTCGCTTGCCCAGGATCCTTCTCCTTGCTGCGGGGTGGCGCGACAAGCGCCCCTCGGTCGAACACTGGCGGCCGGGCCGTCCCCGCCGGTGCGGGGCCGGTAGGCCCGTACCTGCCCACCAGCCTACTCGCCGGCGGCTTGGGCCTCTCCCGGACCGGCCCTCCGCACCCGCGGCGCGGCCGGTCCCGTGGCGATCCAGTACCGCAGTTTCTTCCCCCGCCGGTCCTCGAAGACACCACCGCACTTCTCGATGACGCGGCGGGAGGCGGTGTTGGTGTCGTCGCAGGTGACCAGCACCGGGTCGATGCCGAGGGAATGGACGACGGGCAGGGCGGCGCGCAGCATCGCGGTGGCGTGGCCGCGGCGGCGGGCGGATGCGCGGACGTCGTAGCCGATGTGGCCGCCGTAGTCGAGCAGGAAGCCGTTGAGCCGGTGGCGGACGGCGATACGGCCGAGGTAGGTGTCGCCCTCGACCCACCACAGGGTGGTGCACGGGACGTGGCCCTCGGGGCGCGGGCCGTCCTCGTCGGCGTCGGCGCGGACGGCGGCGGCGTACTCGGCGAAGACCTCCGGGTCCTCCCAGCGCCCGCCGTAGCGGAGGATGTCGCGGCCGAGCATCGAGTTGTCCTCCCGCACGCCGCGCCCCTCGGCGTCGAACTCCTTCATCGCCTCCAGGAAGGAGGCGTGGACGCGCGGGTCGGGAAGGATCAGCTCGGGCATGCGGCCAGTGTGTCAGCGCGCCCCGCCCCCGGCCAGCGGGGCCCCTGGCCGATCCTTCCCGCCGATGCGGCCCGTCATCCGCTGTCAGAGGTGGATGCCCGTGTCAGAGATGGATGCCCGCCCTCTTCGCCAGAGTGTTGATCCTCGGATTACTCCGCCGGTGCAGGGAGACGAGCACCCTGCTCAGTTCCTGACTGGTGGGGTGGACCTTCGCCATCTGCGGCGCGGCGTTCCAGGCCGCCATGAGCGAGTCCACCGCCCCGTCCCGGTCCTTCAGTGCCAGTTTCGCCCTGGCGATGTTCATGTGGAGGGGGCCGATGCGGGTCGCGGGCAGCGAGTACCCGTTGCGGAGGTACCTCTCCGCGTCCTCCAGCGCCTCGGCGTTCCTCTTGAGATCGACCCGGGTCGCCACCACATGGGTGACCGTGTTCTCCGGGCCGAAGTGCACGCCCTGCACGTTGACATCGGTGCCGACGGCCTCCGCGGCCTTTCGTGCGGCCTTGATGTGCCGTTCGGCGGTCCGGTCGTCCCGCAGCCGGCCCGCCAGCGTCATCCCCCTGAGGTGCAACAGTCCCAGAGCCAGGTGGCGCGGCCTGCCCCGCATGGTGGACTCGGCGAGCACGACGGCCTGGTCCACCAGGGCCAGTCCCCCGGCGAAGTCGCCGCCGTTGAGGAAGGTTCCGGCCTCGTCACGGGCCGCCACGGCGCGGGTCAGGGCGTTCGCCCGCTCCGCCGCCTGCCCCTGTCTGGTGACCGCCAGCTCCGCGAGTGTCATCCAGCGGTGCCGGGCCGCCAGCCAGTAGACCGCGCTGTACACGTCGGCGACCTTCGCCCAGTCCTCGGGCAGTCCTGTGCCGTGGGCGTGGTCCTGCACTCGCCGCAGCAGGCCGGGCAGGGCCCGGGTCACGGCGGAGAGGTCGGCGTCACCGCGCAGACGGAACAGCTCGGCGAGATCCCGCTCGATCCGGTCACCCTGGACCGGCTCACCGGTCGGGAGATCGAAGCGCCGCATGGCGGTCCGCAGCTCGTTCAGCCGGTCCTCGTCGCCGGCCCGTACCGGAGCCTGCCCCAGCAACTCGTCCAGCGTGATCCCGAAGGCGTTCGCGAGCGCCGCCCCCATGCTCTGGGTGAGCGGCCGGTCGCCTCGCTCGATCTTCCCGAGCATCGACTTCGACATACCGGCCCTGGCGGCGAGCTGATCCTGCAGCCAACCTCGCCGCAGACGCAGAATCTTGGCGTTCGCGCCGGGCCCGGGCGTGGTGATCTCCGCACTCATGCGCCATGTCTTCCTGGTCGGTTGTCCCGGTCTCCATGCTCTCAGGGTCTTCTGCCCGTGCCTTGGGGTGTGCACTTCTTGTGCACCTTCGCAACACGCATCCGTCGTTGACTGATTACGGAAAGCGACATCAGGCGACGGACGACAAGCTGGGGGCCTACATGATGACGATCTCGGTACACCGGGTGTCCGCTGACGGCAGGCGACGGACAGTCAAGCGTACGCACACGGTAAAGCCGGTCGACCAACCTCCGGACACGGACCGCTGGCCCCCGTGCCAGTGCCTCCGGTGCCGAAAGGGGAACCTGCGCCCCGTCCCGCCCACCGCGTAGTGAGTGCCTTCAGCCCTCTGCCGGGAGCGGCGCCGCACCCCCGAGCGGCCGTCCGTGCCCAGCACAGGCGGACGAAAGGCACGTATGGACCACAGGCATGTGCTGGTTGCACTGCCGGCGCTCGCACATTCCCGTGATCTGGCTCGGGCCTGTGACCTCTTCCGGGATACAGGTGCCGTTCTACGGATGCCGTGAGTGCATCGCCGAGCTGGACCACATGGTCTGGGCCTACCTGGAAGCGAGGGACCGCCTCTGATCTCCCGCCTCCTCGCGAACCGGCCTGCGCGACCCGGGCGGGTTCGCCCGAACATCACTGCGAAATCCACCACGGAGGACAACGTGTTCAATCACTCGGATCGGCTCCCGACCGGTTCGCCGGTACCCCAGGGGCATGCAACCGCCGTTCCGTGGGGCGTTCGGAGGATGGCCCCGTACCCGGCCTTGGCTCCCGGCTACGCGCGGGCCGAGATCGACCCCACGACGCAGACCGCCCGCTACTTCGACCACGGCGGACAGGTCATGGAGATGCCCGGACACGGCACCAGCACCGGCACGAATCCGGCCACAAACACCGGCAACCCGTCGGACGGCGCCGGGCCCGGTGGCTCCGGTGGCGGTGACCAGGACACCGGGAACGACAGCGACCAGTGATCAATGACGGCCCGGTGCTGGTCGTCACCATGATCGACGACCCTACGGCCGACCTGGTGATCAACGAGCCGCACGACCGGGGCACCCCGGTCGCGCGGCTCGACTCCGGGGACTTCCCCGCCACCTTGTCGGTCGCGGCAACCATCACTGAAGAGGGCATCAGCGGCACCCTGGTCACCCCGACCCGCGCCACAGACCTCTCCCGCGTCCGCTCCCTCTACCACCGGCGTCCTTCGGGCTTCGCCTTCCCGCACCTCAATGAGCAGGACGCTCGATTCGCCGTCACACAGGCCCGTTACGGACTCGGCGGCGTCCTCGCGTCCCTGCCCGGCTGTCTGTATGTCAACCACCCCCACCGCATCGGAGACGCCGAGTTCAAGCCCTCGGGGCTCGTCGCTGCGGCGCGGTGCGGCTTCAAGGTCCCCAACACGATGGTCACTTCCGACCCCGAAGCGGCGAAAAGGTTCGTCAAGGACCACGGCCCTGCCGTCTACAAGCCCCTGTCCACTCCGCTGTACCGCGTGGACGGCGCGTCCTGCACCGTGGAGGTCGGGGAAGTCACCGCCGACCAGCTGAACGAACAGGTGGCCGGCACCGCCCATCTCTTCCAGAGGCGCGTGGACAAGATCGCCGATGTTCGGGTGACGGTGATCGGGGACCGGATCTTCCCCGTCCGCATCGACTCCGGCCTTCTGGACTGGCGAACGGACTACGGCAAACTCTCCTACCGCGTCGTCAAGCCCCCGGACGGCCTCGAAGCCGCGCTCAGGCGCTACCTCGCTTACTTCGGGCTGGTCTTCGGCGCATTCGACTTCGCCCTTGACCGCCACGGTGCATGGTGGTTTCTGGAGTGCAATCCGTCCGGCCAGTGGGCCTGGCTGGAGCCGTCTACCGGGCTGCCCTTGGTCTCTGCCATGGCCGACCTACTGGAGCGTCATCCGCGATGACCACTGACAAGATCCTTCGCGAAGCACTGGCCGACCACATCACGGCCAGGGGCGACCTTCGATCACCGGAGTGGCGTCAAGCCGTCCTCGGCATTCCGCGGCACGAGTTTCTGCGCGGAGGCTTCTTCCGGCGCACGGACGAAGGGGGCCGTACGGGCTGGGAGCCGGTTGGGCCGGAGAATCCGGCCTGGCTGTCGGCCTGCTACTCCGACGACTCGCTGGTGACCCAGGTCGCCGGAACCGTCATGCCGGCCGACATCGAAGGCCGGATCTACCGGCAGCCGACCAGTTCGAGCACCTTGCCCGGCCTTGTGGTCCGGATGCTGGAGGAACTGGATGTCGGCGACGGCATGAGCGTCCTGGAGGTCGGCACAGGGACGGGATACTCCACGGCGTTGCTCTGTCACCGCCTGGGTGACGAGCTGGTGACCTCTGTCGAAGTGGACGCGGAGGTTTCAGGCCGCGCCCGAGCCGCCCTGGGGCGGGCCGGCCACTTCCCCGACCTTGTCGTGGGTGACGGTCTCAAGGGACACCCCGAGGGCGCTCCCTATGACCGGCTGGTCGCCACCTGTGGCGTTCTGCACATCCCTGCCGAATGGATCGCACAGGTGAGGCCGGGCGGGCAGATCCTCGCCACGGTGGGCGGCTGGCTCTACTCCTCGGAGCTGGCACGCCTCACCGTGCGGCAGAACGGCACAGCGATGGGACGCCTGCTGGGCGGTGCCGTCTCCTTCATTCTCGCCCGCCCGCAGGTCCCCCCACCGCTGGGAGTCCTGCCCGACATGAGCGAGGGGGAGGAGCGGGAAACCCACCTGCCGGGCGATCCTCTGGGGGACTGGACAGCACGGTTTGTCGCGCAGCTCGCCGCTCCGCGTGCCCAGCGCTTCCGTCTGACGCAGGACGGGGGCGGCCTGGATGTCCTCCTGGACGTGGACGCCGGAGCCTGGGCCGCACTGCGGAAGGAGGACGAGCGGCGACTCGTCCGGCAGGGCAGCCCCGACCGGCTGTGGGACCGTATCGAGGACCATCTGAGCCGATGGCACAGGGACGGGGCGCCGTCTCTGGACCGGTTTTTGATCACCGCATCGCCCGAAGGACAGACGATCACCTGGACCACCTGACGGCAACAATCGGTTCCCCCGCTCTCATAAGGTCGGAACGACCGCAACGCCCCGCCCCCGGCCACCGGCCTCCGCGGGCCGGGGGGGGGCGGGGGCGCGGGGGGCGCGGGGGGGGCGGGGGGGGCGTTGTT
>NZ_JBXUOY010000282.1:0-6326 GCF_057196705.1 Streptomyces sp. ATLC9
CCCCGCCCGGGCCGCCCCCGCGCGCCCCCCGCGGGGCCCCCCCCCCGCCGCCGGCCCCCCCCCCGCGGTCGGGTGTGACGAGGGTGGCGGCGACCGCGAGGAGGCTGGACTTGCCCGAGCCCGAGGGGCCGACGACCGCGGTGACAGTGCCTCTCGGAACCTCCAGGGTGACCCCGTCCAGGGCGGTCAGACGGGAGTCGCCGTCGGGGTAGGTCAGGGTGACGTCGGTCAGGCGCAGGCTCATCGGGCGCTCCCCAGAGCGGTCAGCGGGTCGACGGAGGTGATGCGGCGGACGGACAGGGCGGCTCCGAGCGCGCCGAGGGCGATCGTCACGGCGGCCGGGACGAGGACGGTGGCGGGTGTGAGCAGGAAGGGCACGTCCCGGCCGGAGACGAGGGCACCGATGCCGGCGGCGATGGCGGTGCCGGTCAGGGTGCCGCCGGCCAGCAGGACGACGGCCTGGCCGAGCGCGTCCTTCAGCAGGGTGGCCGTGGAGGCGCCCAGGGCCTTCAGGACCGCGATGTCACCGCTGCGCTGAATGGTCCACACGGTGAAGAAGGCACCGATGACCAGGGCGGAGATCACGAACAGGAAGCCGCGCATCAGCTGCAGGGAACCGTTCTCGGAGGCGTAGGAGCCGATCGCGGACAGTGAGTCGTCCCTGGAGACCGTCCTGGTGCCCGCCGCCCGGTCGGCGGCCCCGACATCGGCGGCGGAGGTGGTGTCCAGGGCGATGACGGTGGCGGTCGGCCCGTCGGTCCCACTCGTGGGAGGTGCGATCTCCCGCCAGAGGCCGAGGCCGGTCCAGACGACCGGGGTGTGGCTGAAGAAGGCGTCGCCGCTCACGGCGGCGACGGTCGCCCGCCGCCCGGCGAGGGTGAGGGTGTCGCCCTCGAAGAGGCCGAGGTCGTGCGCGGCGGCGGCGGAAAGGACCGCCGCGTCGCCGTCGAGCCGGCCGCCGTCGGGGGCGAGCGCGGAGCCGGGCCGGACGCCGAAGACGGACACCCCGGCGCTCCTTCCCCCGGCGGCGGCCCTCGTGGTGGTGATCCCCAGCGGCTCGGCGCCTCGCACACCGGGCACCCGGGCCCACCGCCGCCACTGCCGCTCGGTGACGGTGGAGTCCGCGTAGGACAGCTCCCCGCCTCCGTCCGGCGCCGCGAAGGCGATCGCGTCGGCGGGCAGGGAGGTGATCGCGGAGACGTTCTGCCGGCCCAGACCGGCGGTCAGACCGGACAGCAGTCCGACCAGCAGGGTGATCAGCACGATGACGGCGCCCATCAGGGCGAAGCGCCCCTTGGCGGACCTCAGATCTCTCCACGCGACGAACACGGTGCTGCCTGCCCTTCCGGAGGACACCAGGGGAGAACGGTGTGCCCCCACTCTCGGCCGCCGCCCCCGGGGAGGGCATCCGGCCCAGGGCGGCAATCGGCGGGCCGAAAGGCGGTGCGCCGGTTCCAACTTTCGGCAGAGGCCCGGCCCGGACCGCCTCCTTAGGATGGAAGGACTGTGAACGCCGCCGCTCCCGCCCCGACCCCCACCGCCCGGGCACTGACCTGGTGCCTGCACCTGCTGGTCGCCGGGCTGCTCGCACTGGCCGCCGGCCGGGCCGTGGCCGGCGGCCGCCCGCACGCCGGGTGGATCGTCGCCGCGGCGGTGGTGTGCGGCCTGGTGTACGCGGCAGGCCCGCTGCTGCCCCGGGTGAGCCGCTCGCGACGGGCCGCCGCGTTGTGGCTGACCGCGGTGGGCGCCGCCTGGCTGGTGCTGCTGGCGCTCTCCGCGGACGGGGTGTGGGTGGCGTTCCCGCTGTACTTCCTCCAGCTCCATCTGCTGCCCCGCCACGCCGGCCCGGCCGCCGTGGCGGTCACCGCGGCGGCGGCCACCGGCGGCTTCGCCCTCCACCAGGGATCCTTCGGCGTGGCGATGGCGATCGGTCCCTGCCTCGGCGCCGCCGTAGCGGTGGCGGTGGTACGCGGGTACCAGGCCCTGTACCGGGAGAGCGAGCGGCGCAGGCACCTGATCGAGGAGCTCACCGCCACCCGCGCCGATCTGGCCGCCGCCCAGCACACCGCCGGTGCGCTGGCCGAGCGCGAACGCCTGGCCCGCGAGATCCACGACACCCTCGCCCAGGGGCTGACCAGCATCCAGCTGCTGCTGCGGGCCGCGGAACGGGCTCTGCCCGGGGCTCCGGAGACCGCCGCCCGCCATGTCGGCCAGGCCCGCCGGGCCGCCGTCGACAACCTCGCCGAGGCCCGCCGCTTCGTCGCCGCCCTCGCCCCGCCCGCCCTGGAGGGCACCACCCTGGCCGGTGCGCTGGAACGCCTGTGCGCCACCACCGGTGCGCACCACCGGATCACCGTGCGCTTCCACCTGATGGGCGACCCCGTACCGCTGCCGACCGCGCACGAGGTCGCGCTGCTGCGGATCGCCCAGTCCGCCCTGTCCAACGCCGTCCGCCACGCCGGGGCCACCACCGCCGAGGTCACCCTCGGCCACCTCGGCGGCCATGTCGCCGTGGAGATCGCCGACGACGGACGCGGCTTCGATCCCGGCGGGCTGCCCGCCCCCGACCCGGAGTCCGGTGGGTTCGGACTGGCCGTCATGCGCGCCCGTGCCCACGCCCTCGGCGGGGAGCTCACCGTCGAGTCCGCACCCGGACGCGGCACCGCCCTGACCGCCCGGCTGCCCCTCGGCTCTTCTGACGGCTCCGCGCCCGGACCCTCACCCGGTTCCGCACCCGCACCCGCACCCGCGCCCGGGGCACGTTCGTGACCGATCCCGCCATCCGCCTGCTCCTGGCCGACGACCACCCCGTGGTGCGGGCGGGCCTGCGCGCCGTGCTGGAGACCGAACCCGGCATCGAGGTGGCGGCCGAGGCCGCCACCGCCGAGGACGCCGTCGCCCGCGCCGCCGGGGGCGACATCGATGTCGTCCTCATGGATCTCCAGTTCGGCGGTGGTATGAACGGCGCCGAGGCCACCGCCGCGATCACCGCCCGCCCGTCGCCGCCCCGCGTGCTGATCGTCACCACCTACGACACCGACGCCGACACCCTCCCCGCCATCGAGGCCGGGGCCACCGGCTACCTCCTCAAGGACGCCCCGCCCCAGGACCTGGCCGCCGCCGTACGCACCGCCGCCGCGGGCCGCACCACGCTGGCCCCGGCCGTCGCGGACCGGCTGATGAACCGGCTGCGCACTCCCCGCGCCGCCCTGACCCGGCGGGAGACCGAGGTGCTCGCCCTGGTCGCCGAGGGCCTGTCCAACCAGGCCGTCGGCGCCCGGCTCCACCTCACCGAGGGGACGGTCAAGTCCCACCTGGCCCGTGTCTACGCCAAGCTCGGCGTCGAATCCCGCACTGCCGCCGTCGCCACCGCCACCCAACTCGGCCTCATCCGGCGATAGCGGGCGGCACCGGCGGTCGCGCACCGGGCCCGCGACCCGACACGGCCAGGAGCGCCCGGCCGGATCCGCCTCCAGCGCGCGCCGTCACCGCACTCTTTCGCGGTGCGCTCCCACCGCCTGGCGGCGCGGGCCCGGGGCGAGGGCTTCCACGACGATCTGGTGGTCTCCGCCGGGGCCGGAACGCGACGAGGGCACCCGCCCCGACACCTCTCCAGGGAAGCCGGCGGCCCTCACCACGCCGGTGTCCGGGCCGCCCCCGCGGCCGGGCCGTGGAATGCCGTCGTCCCGTTGTCGAGCGTCATGCGCTCTCCCCGGCGGGAGCCAGGAAGCGAGGTTCGCGGCGCTCGCGGTTCCCGCCGGACCCTGGGCCCGGTCACGCCGACGGCCGCCGCACCCCGGTGTGCCGGCAGCGGGGGCCGGGAGGGACGGCGGGAAGGAGGAGCCGGTGGACGCCGGAGGAGATCTCGGCCCACGTGCGGTCAGCGTCAGCGGTACGCTCCACGCCACGCACAGGTCCAGCAAGTCCAGGTCGGTGCCTGCGTGACGGTGGCCCGTGAACAGGTCCACCGTGCGGCCCGCCCGCGCAGGAACCTCGGCTGTCCGAAGACGCCGCCCGCGTAGTCCCCGACGGAAGTGGCCTCGGCGTCCGGCGCAGCGGGCCGGTGCCACACCTCGCGGAAGAGCTGCCGGGCACGCTGCCCGACGCCCGGTTCGACGGCGAACTCGCGCAGCTCCTCCAGCCCGTCCAGCAGCACCGGATGCGGCAGAGGCGGACCAGACCGGGGAGAGGCGGACGGTGTCGCCGTCGGGGTCGACCACACCGACGCCGACACCCGGTCCCGGCCGGGACCGGGGTCACCCTCTGCTATGTTGGTCTATACCACTGGTGTTCACTCTTGGATCGGCAGGCCCAGCGTGGAAGTTGTCATCGTTCCGGACGCCGACGCAGGCGGGGAGATCATCGCCGAGGCCGTGGCCGGCCTCCTGCGGCGCAAGCCCGAGGCGCTGCTCGGCGTGGCCACCGGCTCGACGCCGCTGCCCGTCTACCGGGCGCTGGCGGCCAAGGCCGCCGCGGGCGGCGTGGACGTCTCGCGCGCCCGGATCTGCCAGCTCGACGAGTACGTCGGCCTGCCCTCCGGGCATCCCGAGTCCTACCGCTCGGTGGTGCTGCGCGAGGTGGTGGAGCCGCTCGGGCTGGACGAGACGTCCTTCATGGGACCCGACGGCTCCGCGGGGGACGTCCCGGCGGCCTGCGCGAGGTACGAGAAGGAGCTGGCCGAGGCCGGCGGCGTGGACCTCCAGCTGCTCGGCATCGGCACCGACGGGCACATAGGCTTCAACGAGCCGTGCTCCTCGCTGGCCTCCCGCACCCGCATCAAGACGCTCACCAGGCAGACCCGTGCCGACAACGCCCGCTTCTTCGGCGGCGACATCGACCAGGTGCCGCACCACGTCGTCACCCAGGGCATCGGCACCATCCTGGAAGCCCGTCACCTGGTGCTGCTCGCCACCGGCGAGGCCAAGGCGGAGGCCGTGGCGCAGACCGTCGAGGGGCCGCTGTCCGCGATGGTCCCGGCCTCCGCCCTGCAGACGCATCCCCACGCCACGGTGGTGGTGGACGAGGCGGCGGCGTCCGGGCTGAAGCTCGCGGACTACTTCCGCGCCACCTACGAGGCCAAACCGCGCTGGCAGGGTCTCTGACGGCCGAGCCGGACGCCCTCGCCGGAGACGGTGAACATGCCGGCCCGGGCCGGGTTCTTCCGGGGAGCCTCGCGTACGACCTGCCGGGCGGCCCCGGCACCGGTGCCGCGGCGCGGGACGATGCCCAGGCCGTGGGCGGGCCGGCGAGGGCGGGTCGGCGGTCGCCCGGCGCGGCACTAGGATCCGGACCATGCCGCTGACCGTGAAGGACGTGGACCGCTTCGAGGCATCCAGGCCCCGTCTGGAGGCCATCGCCTACCGCCTCCTCGGCTCCGCGAGCGAGGCCGAGGACGCCGTACAGGAGACCTTCCTGCGCTGGCAGGCCGCCGAAGTCGGACGTGTGGAGGTCCCCGAGGCCTGGCTGACGAAGGTGCTCACCAACCTGTGCCTCAACCAGCTCGCCTCGGCCCGCGCGCGGCGCGAGACCTATGTGGGCCAGTGGCTCCCCGAGCCGCTGCTGGAAGGGGACCCGATGCTCGGCCCGGCCGACACCGCCGAGCAGCGCGAGTCGGTCTCGTACGCGGTCCTGGCCCTCATGGAGCGGCTGTCCCCCCACGAGCGGGCGGTGTACGTGCTGCGGGAGGCCTTCGACTATCCGCACCGGGAGATCGCCGTGGTCCTCGGCGTCACCGAGGCCGCCAGCCAGCAGCTCCTCCACCGTGCGAGGAAGCACATCGCGGACGGCAGGGCCCGTACCGAGGTCGACGAGGCCGCCGCCCGGCGGATCGTCGAGGAGTTCCTGGCGGCCGCCGCCGGCGGGAGGACCGAGCCGCTGGTGCGGCTGCTCACCGCCGACGCCGTCTCGGTCGGTGACGGCGGCGGGAAGGCCCCGGCCCGTCCCAGGCCGGTCGAGGGAGCCCTCGCGGTCGCGAAGTTCATGCGGGGCCTGTTCAAACCCGCCCGGTCCAAGCGCGCCCTGGTCGGCGGATCGCCCGAACTCCACATCACGACCGCCAACGGGAGGCCGGCCGTCCTGGCGGCCGTGGACGGCCGGGTCGTCGGCGTCATGTGCCTGGAGGTCACCGCCGAGGGCATCGCCGCCATCCGCAGTCAGGCCAATCCCGACAAGCTCGGGCGTGCGACCGGGGTGTGGGCGGCCACTGAGCACGGAGAACCTCTGTTCCACGCGTTCTGACCGCGGTCCGGAGGGGGGGCCCCCCCCGGGGGGGGGGGGCCCCGGCCCCCGGGGGTCCCGCCGCCACGCCGGGCCCCGGGGGGGCAACG
>NZ_JBXUOY010000283.1:0-6280 GCF_057196705.1 Streptomyces sp. ATLC9
GCGGGGGCCGCGCGCCGCCGCGGCGCCCCCCCCCCGCCCCGCCCCCCCCCCCCCCCCCCCCCACCGCTACCGGACGCGCCGCCTCCGGACACGGGGGAAGGATCGGAAGGGGAGGATCCGGGTGAGGCCCAGCCCGGAGAGTCACTCACAGCAGTTCACCTCGTGTTCTCGCGGCCTGTCCGTGGGGATGTATCGGCTGGTTGGCAGCCATCGTGCCATGGGCCGCCGTGGAACGGCGCGGGCCCTGCGGCTCCCGGTTGCCTTCGACTGATGGTCGGGAGAAGGGGCAGACTGTCCGAATGGTTGACCAGACTGAGGAACGATCCACGGCTTCGGCGCCCGATGACGCACCGGTTCCCGTTCCCGCGCTGCGCTGGGAGGAACCTCCTGAAGGGCCGGTGGTGGTGTTGCTCGACCAGACCCGGCTGCCCGTCGAGGAGGTCGAGCTCGTCTGCACCGACGTGCCCGCACTGGTGGAGGCGATCCGCTCGCTCGCGGTGCGCGGGGCGCCGCTGCTGGGGCTGGCGGGCGCGTACGGCGTCGCGCTGGCCGCCGCCCGCGGGTACGACGTGACCGATGCGGCCGAGCAGCTCAGGCACGCGCGTCCGACCGCGGTCAACCTCGGGTACGGGGTGGACAGGGCCGAGCGGGCCTTCCGGACGGCGGCGGACGGCGGCGCGGGGTACGAGCGGGCGGCCGCCGCGGCGCTGGCCGAGGCCCGGGTTCTGCACCGCGAGGACGCCGAGGCGAGCGAGCGGATGGCCGTGCACGGTCTGGCTCTGCTGGGTGAGCTGCTGCCGGGCGGCGGCTACCGTGTTCTCACCCACTGCAATACCGGGGCGCTGGTGTCCGGCGGGGGAGGCACCGCGTTCGGGGTGGCGCGTGCGGCGCACCGCGCCGGCGAGCTGCGCCGGCTGTGGGTGGACGAGACCCGGCCGCTGCTCCAGGGGGCACGGCTGACGGCGTACGAGGCCGCTCGGGAGGGCATGGCCTACACGATCCTGGCGGACAACGCGGCCGGCTCGCTGTTCGCGGCGGGCGAGGTGGACGCGGTGCTGGTCGGCGCGGACCGGATCGCGGCCGACGGCTCGGTGGCGAACAAGATCGGTAGTTACCCGCTGGCGGTGCTGGCCCGCTACCACCATGTGCCGTTCGTGGTCGTGGCACCCGTGACCACGGTGGACCTGGAGACGGCCGACGGCGGTTCGATCGAGGTGGAGCAGCGTCCCGGCCATGAGGTGACGGAGTTCGCGCCGCCGACGGTGCCGGGGGCCGGGGCGGAACCGGGCAGCGGCGTTCCGGTGGCTCCGCTGGGCGCGCAGGCGTACAACCCGGCCTTCGACGTCACTCCGGCGGAACTGGTGACGGCGATCGTCACCGAGCGGGGTGTGGTCTCACCGGTCACGGGGGGCGCGCTGGCCGAGCTGTGCTCGCCCTCACCGTCACCCCGGGCGGAGTCCCGATCGGGTGATGGGATGATGGACACATGAAGGGACGCGTCCTGGTCGTCGATGACGACACCGCACTGGCGGAGATGCTCGGCATCGTGCTGCGCGGCGAAGGCTTCGAACCGTCGTTCGTGTCGGACGGAGACAAGGCCCTCGCCGCCTTCCGCGAGACCAAGCCCGACCTCGTACTGCTCGACCTGATGTTGCCGGGCCGGGACGGCATCGAGGTGTGCCGGCTGATCCGTGCCGAATCCGGGGTGCCGATCGTCATGCTCACGGCCAAGAGCGACACCGTCGACGTGGTGGTGGGCCTGGAGTCGGGGGCCGACGACTACATCGTCAAGCCGTTCAAGCCCAAGGAGCTGGTGGCCCGCATCCGGGCGCGGCTGCGGCGGTCGGAGGAGCCCGCGCCCGAGCAGCTCGCCATCGGCGATCTGGTCATCGACGTGGCGGGGCACTCGGTGAAGCGCGACGGGCAGTCCATAGCGCTGACCCCCCTGGAGTTCGACCTGCTGGTGGCCCTCGCACGCAAGCCGTGGCAGGTCTTCACCCGCGAGGTGCTCCTGGAACAGGTGTGGGGCTACCGTCACGCGGCGGACACCCGGCTGGTCAACGTCCATGTGCAGCGGCTGCGCTCCAAGGTCGAGAAGGACCCGGAGCGGCCCGAGATCGTGGTGACCGTACGCGGCGTGGGGTACAAGGCCGGGCCAAGCTGACATGTGGCGTGGCGGTCGATTCCTCCCGGACGGGCTGCTGTCCGAAGGGGCGACGGGCAGCCGGGCGCACCCTCTGTTCCGGATGTTCGTCCGCTGGGTACGGCGCCCGCTGCTGGCCGTGGTACGGCTGTGGCGGCGCAACATCCAGCTGCGGGTGGTGACCGCCACACTGCTGATGTCCCTCGCGGTCGTCCTGCTGCTGGGCCTGGTCGTCATCGGCCAGGTCAGCAACGGGCTCCTGGATGCCAAGCAGCAGGCCGCGCGGAGCCAGGCCGCCGGCGGCTTCGCGGTGGCCGAGCAGCTGGCCGACGACGTGGTTCCGGGAGGCACCGGCAACGGCCGCGACGTGCGCCAGGACACCGGCACCTGGCTGAACGATCTGGTGACGCAGCTGGCCAGCGGCGGCCAGGGCGTCTACTACCTGGTGGCGCTCAGCTCCGAGGAGGGGCCGGACACCTTCGGCGCGGGCGAGGGATCGGGCACCCACGGGCCCCGCGCGTCCTTCGACCTCAAGCCCGAGGAGAGCGTGTCGCAGCAGCTGCGCGAGGCGCTGGACGACAGCCCCGACACCTACGAGCAGTACGGCACGATCGTGCTGGAGGGCGGCCGGACCGAGGCCGCGCTGGTCATAGGCAAGCGCCTCGGCGACCCCAACGGCGACCCGTACCAGCTGTACTACCTCTTCCCGTTCCAGCAGGAGGAGAAGTCCCTCAGCCTGGTCAAGGGCACCCTCGCCACCGCGGGGGTCTTCGTGGTGGTGCTGCTGGGGGCCATCGCCTGGCTCGTCGTGCGCCAGGTGGTCACTCCCGTCCGGATGGCCGCCAGGATCTCCGAGCGGCTCGCCGCCGGACGCCTCCAGGAGCGGATGAAGGTCAGCGGTGAGGACGACATCGCCCGGCTGGGTGAATCGTTCAACAAGATGGCGAAGAACCTCCAGACGAAGATCCAGCAGTTGGAGGAGCTGTCCCGGATGCAGCGCCGCTTCGTCTCGGACGTCTCCCACGAGCTGCGCACCCCGCTCACCACGGTGCGGATGGCCGCCGACGTCATCCACGAAGCCCGCGACGAGTTCGACCCGGTGACGGCCCGCTCGGCCGAGCTGCTGCTGGGCCAGCTGGACCGCTTCGAGTCGCTGCTGGCGGATCTGCTGGAGATCAGCCGGTTCGACGCCAAGGCGGCCGCGCTGGAGGCCGACCCGGTGGATCTGCGCGACGTGGTCAGGCGTGTTCTGGAGGGTGCGGAGCCGCTCGCCGAGCGCAAGGGCAGCCGTCTTCTGGTGTACGGCGACGAGCGACCGGTGGTGGCGGAGGCCGACGCCAGGCGTGTCGAGCGGGTGCTGCGCAATCTCGTGGTCAACGCGGTCGAGCACGGTGAGGGACGGGACATCGTGGTCCGGCTCGCCTCGGGCGGCGGCGCGGTGGCCGTGGCGGTGCGCGACTACGGTGTGGGGCTCAAGCCGGGCGAGGCCAACCGGGTCTTCAACCGCTTCTGGCGCGCCGACCCGGCCCGTGCCCGTACCACGGGCGGCACCGGTCTGGGCCTGTCCATCGCGGTCGAGGACGCCAGGCTGCACGGTGGCTGGCTGCAGGCATGGGGCGAGCCGGGCGGCGGTTCGCAGTTCCGGCTGACCGTTCCGCAGACCGCGGGGGAGCCGCTGCGCGGTTCCCCCATCCCCCTGGAGCCGGCCGACTCCCGTCGCCGGAGGGAGGCGGCCCAGGCCCCGCCCGGTGAGGCGCGTGCCTCCGCGCCGTCCCCGGCCGCGTCCCGGGGTACCGCGCAGGAGCCGCACCGGTCGCCCGGTGGCGCGGTGGCGGCGCCGCCGCGGGAGGCCGCGGACGGCGGGAGCGAACCGGGCGGGGGGGAGCCGGGTATGCGGAGGCGGACGGCGAGGGAGCCGGAAGAGCCGATGGAGGAGCAGGGTGGACATGGCGACCATGGCGAACGGCAAAGCGGCCGGCGAGGCGACTGAGCGTCCCCGCCGGGGTCCGCGTCCGCTGCGTTCCTCCCGCGGCCGCCGCAGGCCCGCAGCGGCGCTCGGCGCGCTCGTCCTGCTGCTCGCCGGATGCGCGTCGATGCCCTCCGAAGGGGAGGTCCGCAGGATAGACCCTCCCTCCCGGTCCGACACCGACTCCCAGGCGCGGGTGTTCGGGGTGAGCCCGCGCAAGGGTGCGCAGCCCTGGCAGATCGTGCGCGGTTTCCTGGAGGCCACCACGAGTGACGAACCGGAGTTCGCCACCGCCCGTGAGTACCTCACCGGCGGGGCCGCGCAGGGCTGGGACCCCTTCGCCCGTACGACGGTGCTCGACGCCACCCCCTCCGTGCGCACCTCCGGCGGCTCTTCCATCAGTGAGGAGAAGGGCACCACCCTGGAGGTGACCGGCTCCACCGTCGCGCTGGTGGACAGCGAGCACGCCCACCGGCCCAGCGACGGGACATACCGGGAGACGTTCCACCTCGTCCGGGTAGGGGGCGAGTGGCGTATCGACCGGCTGCCGGACGGGCTGGTGGTGGCCGAGGCCGACTTCGAGCGCAACTACGAGTCGGTCAACACCTACCACTACGCCGACCTGGGCCCGGACACCGGCGCGGTGACGCGGGGCGAGGACGTCCTGGTCGCCGATCCGGTCTACGTCCGGGAACGCATAGACCCGCTGACCGAGGCGGTCGAGGCGTTGCTGGACGGCCCGACCGGCTGGCTGGCCCCGGTGACCGGCTCGGCCTTCCCCGGGGGCGCACGGCTCGCCGGCGGCGCGAGGCTCTCCCCGAACGACTCCGGCACGCTGACCGTCCCGCTGGTCGTACGCGACGGGAAGGGGCGCGAGCGTCCGCTCAGGACGGGGAGCGCCCAGTGCGACCGGATGGCCGCACAGGTGCTGTACACCGTGGGCGGCCAGGTGCCGGCCAAGACCTTCCGTGTCCGGCTGACGGGAGGAGGCAGGGAGCTGTGCTCGCTGACGCGTGACGAGGCCGAGGCGTACGCGCCGGGCCGGCTGGGCGGCGACGGCGGCCAGTACTTCGTCGACGACCGCGACCGGCTGGCCGTGGTGCTGGGCGACGGTGACCGGACCGCTCCCGTCGGCGGTCCGTTCGGCACGGGGCAGGCCCGGATGAGCGCGGTCTCGGTGAGCCGGGACGAGAAGCGCGGTGCCGGGGTGTCGCTGGACGGCCGGTCGCTGTTCGTCGCCCCGCTCACCGCCGACACCGGGCTCGGCGACCCTCTCGTGACCAGCGGCGCGCAGCGGGAGAGGGACGGACTGACGGCTCCGAGCTGGGACGGACTCGGCGATCTGTGGGTGGCCGACCGCGATCCGGACGGGTCCCGGCTGCTGTGGCTGCGCGGGGGCCAGGAGGAGCCCAGGGAGGTCGAGGTGGCCGGTCTCGGCCGCGGTCGCATCGAGGCGCTGAGGGTCTCCTCGGACGGTGTGCGCATGGCGCTGCTCGTCAGCGAGGGGGACCGGACGACTCTCCGGCTCGGACGCATCGAGCGGGAGGAGACCGGGGACGGGGAGCCCAGGGCGACCGTGGAGGGCCTGCGGTCCATCGCGCCGCGGATGGAAGAGGTGCTGGACGCCTCCTGGGCGGGTGACAGCAGGCTGGTGGTCGTCGGCCGGGAGGCGAAGGGCGTGCGGCAGTTGCGCTACACGGCGACGGACGGCTCGTCGGCCGGGCCCTCGACGCTGCCCGGGCTCAACGGGGTGACCGGGGTGGCGGCCTCGGAGAACAGTGAGAAGCCGCTGCTGGCCGACACGGAGGAGGGTATCGCCCGGCTCGATCGGGCCGAGTGGGAACTGGTCACGGACGAAGGGTCGATGCCCGTCTACCCGGGGTAGTCGTCCCGGTGTGCTCGGTATGCGGGAATGGTGGGGAGAACTGGCCGGCCTGGTGCTGCCGGCCGACTGCGCCGGCTGCGGTCTGCCGCGCGCCGGCCTGTGTGCGCGGTGCCGCGGGCTGCTGCGCGGCTGCCGGCCCCGGCGGGTACGGCCGGATCCGCCGTTGGACGGTCTGCCGTCGGTCCACGCGTGTCTGACGTACGCCGACGAGGCGCGGGCCGTGCTGCTCGCGCACAAGGAGCGCGGCGCCCTGCGGCTGGCCGCTCCGCTGGGGGCGGTGCTTGAC
>NZ_JBXUOY010000284.1:0-6279 GCF_057196705.1 Streptomyces sp. ATLC9
CTGCTGAACCGCCCGCCGTCCCGCCCGCCCGGCGGGGCGCGGGCCCCGTCCCACCCCGCGGGCGGACGGGTCGGGGAGCCGGCGAGTCCGCGTAGCATGGCGGGTATCCTCCGGTACCGGGTCCTGCGGACTGGAACGGAAGGCCGAGCTCACGTGAACCAATCCCCCTCCGGCGCCGCCGGGGACCGTCCCGCGCGCCTGACCGTCGGCGTCGTCGGCGCGGGCCGCGTCGGTCCCGCCCTGGCAGCCGCCCTCGGGCTGGCCGGGCACCGCCCGGTGGCCGCCTCCGGCGTCTCCGACGCCTCCCGCCGCCGGGCCGAGGTCCTGCTGCCCGGGGTGCCGCTGGTGGAGCCCGCCGAGGTCCTGGCCCGCGCCGACCTCGTCCTGCTCACCGCCCCCGACGACGCCCTGCCCGGTCTCGTCGCCGGCCTGGCCGAGACCGGCGCCGTACGCCCCGGCCAGCTGCTGGCGCACGCCTCGGGCCGCTACGGCACCGCCGTCCTCGACCCCGCCACCCGGGCCGGAGCCCTGCCGCTGGCGCTGCACCCGGTGATGACGTTCACCGGCACGCCCGTGGACGTGCAGCGGCTGGCGGGCTGCTCCTTCGGCGTCACAGCCCCCGAGGAGCTGCGGCTGGCCGCCGAGGCGCTGGTCATCGAGATGGGCGGGGAGCCCGAGTGGGTCGCCGAGGAGGCCCGTCCGCTCTACCACGCGGCCCTGGCCCTCGGCGCCAACCACCTGGTCACACTGGTCGCCCAGGCCATGGAGCTGCTGCGCACCGCCGGAGTCTCCGCGCCCGACCGGATGCTCGGCCCGCTGCTCGGCGCGGCCCTGGACAACGCCCTGCGCTCCGGCGACGCCGCACTGACCGGCCCGGTCGCCCGGGGCGACGCCGGCACGGTCGCCGCCCACATCACCGAGCTGCGCCGCCACGCCCCGCAGGCGGTGGCGGGCTACCTAGCGATGGCCCGCGCCACCGCCGACCGGGCCCTGGCCGGCGGACTGCTCAGGCCGGAACTGGCCGAGGACCTGCTGGAAGTCCTCTCCGACGGGGACTCCCGGTGACCGGACCGACCGCCGACGACAGGAGCCCGGCCGTGTCCGTGCCCGCAACCGGCCCAGCGGCCGCCCCCACACCCGTGCCCGTCCTGCACACCGCCGCCGGGCTGCGCGCCCTGCCGCGCCGGGGGCGGCGGGCGGTGGTGATGACGATGGGCGCCCTGCACGAGGGCCACGCGGCCCTGGTCCGCGCCGCCCGCGAGAAGGCCGGGTCCGAAGGGCAGGTGGTGGTCACCGTCTTCGTCAACCCGCTGCAGTTCGGCGCGGGCGAGGACCTGGACCGCTACCCGCGCACCCTGGACGCGGACGTCGTGGTGGCCGCGGGCGCGGGCGCCGACGCCGTCTTCGCGCCGCCGGTGGAGGAGGTCTACCCCGGCGGGGAGCCGGAGGTGAGGATCGGCGCGGGCCCGATGGGCGAGCGCCTGGAGGGCGCCAGCCGGCCCGGTCACTTCGACGGGATGCTCACCGTCGTCGCCAAACTGCTCCACCTCACCGCCCCCGACCTGGCGCTCTACGGGGAGAAGGACGCCCAGCAGCTCGCCCTGATCACCCGGATGGTCCGCGACCTGAACTTCCCCGTGGAGATCGAGGGCGTGCCCACGGTGCGCGAACCCGACGGCCTGGCCCTCTCCAGCCGCAACCGCTACCTGTCGGAGGCCGAGCGCACCACCGCCCTGGCCCTCTCGCGCGCCCTGTTCGCCGGGCGCGACGCGGCGGCCGCGGGCGGCGCGGGGCCGCGCGAGGTCCGCCGGGCCGCCGAGACCGTGCTGGCGCAGGCCCGGCGGGCACGGCCGCCGCTGGTACCGGACTACCTGGCGCTGGTGGACCCGGCCCACTTCACGGAGGTCCCGGCGGGGCCCGGCGCGTACGAGGGCGAGGCCGTGCTCGCGGTGGCGGCGCGGGTGGGTACCACACGACTGATCGACAACGTCCGGCTGCGCCTCGGACGCCCCGGAGGGGTTCGGTGAACGGGATGACAGGCCTGCGGCTGGACGCGCCGCGCTCCGGCTGGGCCATCGCGGCGGACGTGGTGGTGGTCGGCTCCGGAGTGGCCGGCCTGACCGCCGCCCTGCGCTGCGCGGCCTCCGGCCGGAAGACGGTGATCGTCACCAAGGCCCGGCTGGACGCCGGCTCCACGCGCTGGGCGCAGGGCGGTATCGCCGCCGCGCTGGGCGAGGGCGACACCCCCGGCCAGCATCTGGACGACACCCTGGTCGCGGGCGCGGGCCTGTGCGACGAGGAGGCGGTGCGCACCCTGGTCACCGAGGGGCCGGACGCGGTGCGCCGGCTGATCGGCGCCGGAGCGCGGTTCGACACCTCCGCCGAGACCGGCGAGATCGCCCTGACCCGCGAGGGCGGCCACCACCGCCGCCGTATCGCCCACGCGGGCGGCGACGCGACCGGCGCGGAGATATCCCGCGCCCTGGTGGCAGCCGTACGCGAGGCCGGGATGGAGACGGTGGAGAACGCCCTCGTCCTGGATCTGCTCAAGGACGCCGACGGGCACGCCGCGGGCGTCTCCCTGCACGTGATGGGCGAGGGGCGGCACGACGGCGTGGGCGCCGTCCACGCCCCGGCGGTGGTGCTGGCCACCGGTGGCATGGGCCAGGTGTTCTCCGCCACCACCAACCCGCCGGTCTCCACCGGAGACGGTGTCGCGCTGGCTCTGCGGGCGGGCGCGGAGATCTCCGACCTGGAGTTCGTCCAGTTCCACCCGACCGTGCTCTACCTGGGCCCGGGCAGTGAGGGCCAGCAGCCGCTGGTGTCGGAGGCCGTGCGCGGCGAGGGCGCGTACCTCGTCGACGCGGACGGCGAGCGTTTCATGGCCGGGCAGCACGAACTGGCCGAGCTGGCGCCGCGCGACATCGTCGCCAAGGGCATCATGCGGCGGATGCGCGAGCGGGGGGCCGACCGCATGTACCTGGACGCCCGGCACTTCGGCGCACGGATGTGGCGCGAGCGGTTCCCCACCATCCTCGCCGCCTGCCGCGCCCACGGCATCGACCCGGTCACCGAGCCGGTCCCGGTCGCGCCCGCCGCGCACTACGCCTCCGGCGGGGTGCGCACCGACCTGGCGGGCCGCACCACCGTGCCGGGCCTGTACGCGTGCGGCGAGGTCGCGTGCACGGGTGTGCACGGTGCCAACCGGCTGGCCTCCAACTCCCTGCTGGAGGGCCTGGTCTTCGCCGAGCGGATCGCCGCCGACATCGCCCGCGCCCCCGCGCGTGTCCCGGTGCCCGCGGAGCCCGGTGGCCCGGCGGGCACGCGGACCGTCCCACTGCCGCCGGCCGAGGCGCGGTACGCGATCCAGCGCACCATGACGGCCGGGGCCGGGGTGCTGCGCTCCGCGGAAAGCCTGGCGCGGGCCGCGGAGGAACTGGCGGCGCTGGCCCCGGACCGGGCCGGGAGCGGGGCCGGCAAGCCCGCCGAGCCCGGGGTCGAGGCATGGGAGGCGGCCAACCTCCACCTCGTAGCCGGCGTCCTGGTCGCCGCCGCCCTGCGCCGTACCGAGACCCGCGGCTGCCACTGGCGCGAGGACCATCCCGAACGGGACGACGAGTCCTGGGGCCGGCATCTGGTGGTCGCCCTGCGTCCCGCCCCCGGGGGTTCCGTGCTCACCGTCCGTACGACCGACTCGACCGCGTTTCCACCGGTCATGGGCTGGGGGACACCGTGAGCGTCGCGTGCGCGGCCGCCGGTCCGCTGTTGAGGACGATGCCCGCGCCGCTGCGCCGCGTGGGCGGAGAAGCTCACGAGAACGCGGTGAGCGTCGCGTGCGCGGCCGCCGGTCCGCTGTTGAGGACGATGCCCGCGCCGCTGCGCCGCGTGGGTGGAGAAGCTCACGAGGAGATGCATTGACCAGCCCCATGCCCGACGAACTTCCGCTGCTCCAGATCGGTTTCGGCCGCCCCGGCGAGGCGGTGAGCGGCACCGGCGGGGGCTGCGGCGACGCCTGCGGCTGCGGCGGCGCGGACGACGGACCCGACCTGGACCCGCTGGAGTGCGGTCTGGACCCTGACCTGGCCGCGCTGCTCGCGGACGCCGGCCTGGACCCTGTGCAGGTCGAGGACATCGCGCACATGGCGATCGAGGAGGACCTCGACCAGGGCGTGGACGTCACCACCGTCGCGACCATCCCCGACGACGCCGTCGCCACCGCCGACTTCACCGCCCGCGAGGCGGGCACCGTCGCCGGGCTGCGGATCGCCGAGGCGGTCCTGTCGGTGGTCTGCACCGAGGAGTTCGAGGTCGAGCGGCACGTCGAGGACGGCGATCGGGTGGAGGCGGGCCAACGGCTGCTGTCGGTGCGCGCTCGCACCCGCGACCTGCTCACCGGCGAGCGCAGCGCGCTCAACATCCTGTGCCGGCTGTCCGGTGTCGCCACCGCCACCCGTGCCTGGGCCGACGTACTCCAGGGCACGAGCGCCGCCGTCCGCGACACCCGCAAGACCACTCCCGGGCTGCGCGCCCTGGAGAAGTACGCGGTGCGCTGCGGTGGCGGGGCCAACCACCGGATGTCGCTTTCGGACGCCGCGCTGATCAAGGACAACCACGTGATCGCCGCGGGCGGGGTGGCCGAGGCGTTCAAGCGGGTGCGTGAGGAGTTCCCCGGTGTGCCGATCGAGGTGGAGGTGGACCGGCTGGACCAGATCGAGCCCGTCCTCGCCGAGGGCGCCGACCTGATCCTGCTGGACAACTTCACCCCCGAGCGGACGGCCGAGGCGGTCGCACTGGTCGCGGGCCGGGCGAAGCTGGAGTCCTCCGGCCGTCTGACACTGGCGAACGCCCGCGCGTACGCGGACACCGGCGTGGACTACCTGGCGGTCGGAGCGCTCACCCACTCCTCCCCGGTCCTCGACATCGGCCTTGACCTGCGTGACGAGGCCCGCGGCGGCGCGGGCGGAGAGGGGCGCGACTGATGCTGCTCACGATCGACGTCGGCAACACCCATACCGTCCTCGGCCTGTTCGACGGCGACGAGATCGTCGAGCACTGGCGGATCTCCACCGAGGCACGCCGCACCGCCGACGAGTGGGCCGTCCTCCTCCAGGGCCTGATGGGCATGCACCCGCTCCTCGGCGAGGACCTGGGCGACGGCATCGACGGCATCTGCATCTGCTCCACCGTCCCCTCCGTTCTGCACGAGCTGCGCGAGGTGACGCGCCGGCACTACGGCGACATCCCCTCCGTCCTCGTGGAACCGGGCGTCAAGACCGGAGTGCCCATCCTGATGGACAACCCCAAGGAGGTCGGGGCGGACCGGATCATCAACGCGGTGGCGGCGGTCGAGCTGTACGGCGGCCCGAGCATCGTCGTGGACTTCGGTACGGCCACCACCTTCGACGCGGTCTCCGCGCGGGGGGAGTACACCGGCGGCGTCATCGCCCCGGGCATCGAGATCTCCGTCGAGGCGCTCGGCGTACGCGGGGCGCAGCTGCGCAAGATCGAGCTGGCCAGGCCGCGCAGCGTCATCGGCAAGAACACCGTCGAGGCGATGCAGTCCGGCATCCTCTACGGTTTCGCGGGGCAGGTGGACGGCGTGGTGGAGCGGATGGCCCGCGAGCTGGCCGACGACCCGGACGACGTGACCGTCATCGCCACCGGCGGCCTGGCCCCCATGGTGCTGGGCGAGGCGACGGGGATCGACGAGCACGAGCCGTGGCTGACGCTGATCGGGCTGCGCCTGGTCTACGAGCGGAACATGGCGCGGGGCTGAGCACGGGGCCGGGCAGGACGCCGAACGACAGGACCGAGCCCGAGCCCGGGACCGGTGACACAGCCGGACGGCGATATGTCCGTTCTGGGGATTTCTGTCGTAGTGTCGCCGTATGCCCACGCCCTACGGTTCCCGAGGCGCCATGGTCCTCGGCCCGGACGAGCTGCGCGTCCTGCGCAGCGCGCTCGCCCTCGTTCTCCGTCCCACCCGGCCGTCCGCGCACGCCGGCGGGGAGTGCCCGGAGGGGCCCGCGGAGGAACGCGCCGAGGCGGTGCGCGCCTGTCTGTGGCTGGCCGACGCGCTGGACGAGGCGAGCCGTGAGGCGGACCGGCTGAGGGCCTTCCTGCGGGCGGACCTCGACCGCTACCGCGCCGCGCTGCCGGGCTCGGCCCCGGGGTACCTCGCGCTGCTGGAGGAGGCGGTCGCGCTGGGCTGCACGCCGTGTCCGGAGGATCTGGAGGCGCTGCGCGAGCCGTACGGCCGCTGGACGGGCGGGGCGGAGG
>NZ_JBXUOY010000285.1:0-6249 GCF_057196705.1 Streptomyces sp. ATLC9
CGGTCTCCCCGCCCTGGGCGGGGAGACCGCGCCCCGGGGCTCGCTCTGGTGGTGGTCGTCCCGCGCGACGGCCTGTCCGCCTACGCGCCGGACCCCGCCTCGGCCGAGGAGCTGGTCCGGGCCGGGCAGCCGCATCTGTACGCCGGTGTCGTCGAGGCCACCGGCTTCGTGGGGCCGCTGGTACTGCCGGGTGTGTCGGCCTGCGCGGAGTGCCTGATGCTCGGATGCGCGGAGCGGGAACCCACCTGGCCGCTGGTGGTGGCACAGTGGAGGTCGGCACGGCGGTCGGCGGTGCCGGCCTGTGATGTGGCGCTGGCGACCGTGGTGGCGGGGGCCACCGCCTCCTGTGCGCTGAGCTTCCTGGACGGGGACGAGAGCTGTGTCACGGACTCGCGGCAGCACTGGGTGCTGCCGCGGCTGCGCGCCGAGTGCGAACCGGTGCCGCCTCGTCCGGAGTGTCCGTGCGGTGCGGCTTCCGGTCCCGGCGGACGCCCGCTCTCGGCGGACGGGGCCCGGCGGTCCACAATGGCCACATGACCGCTGTCCTCGGCGCTGCCGCCCGGTCGTGCTGTCGGGAAGTTGGAGGGGCACATGTCGGATCTTCCGCGTAAGGCCGTCACTCGTACCGCCAAGCTGGCCGCGCTGCCGCTGGGGATGGCGGGTCGCGCGACCTGGGGGCTGGGCAAGCGGATCGGCGGATACTCCGCCGATCTGGTCGGACAGGAACTGCAGCAGCGCACCGCCGAGCAGCTCTTCAAGGTCCTCGGGGAGCTGAAGGGGGGTGCCATGAAGTTCGGCCAGGCGCTGTCGGTCTTCGAGTCGGCACTCCCGGAGGATGTGGCCGGCCCCTACCGCGCGGCGCTGACCAAGCTCCAGGAGGCGGCACCGCCGATGCCGGTGGCCTCGGTGCACGCCGCGCTGGCCGAGCGCATGGGCGAGGACTGGCGCGAGCTGTTCGAGGAGTTCGAGGACAAGCCCTCGGCCGCGGCCTCGATCGGGCAGGTGCACCGCGGGATCTGGCACGACGGCCGCCCGGTGGCCGTGAAGGTGCAGTATCCCGGCGCCGGCGAGGCGCTGCTGTCGGATCTGAACCAGCTGGGGCGCTTCGTCCGGCTGCTGGGACCGCTCATCCCGGGCGTGGACATCAAGCCGCTGGTCTCGGAGATGCGTGACCGGCTCAGCGAGGAGCTGGACTACGAACTGGAGGCGCGGGCGCAGCGGGCGTACGCGGAGGAGTTCGCCGGCGATCCGGACGTGCGGGTCCCGGACGTGGTGTACCAGTGCGACCAGGTACTGGTCACCGAGTGGCTTGAGGGTGTGCCGCTGGCCGACGTGATCAGGGACGGCAGCCGCGAGGAGCGGGACCGGGCCGGGCAGCTGCTGGCGCGTTTCCTCTTCTCCGGAACGGCCCGCACCGGTCTGCTGCACGCCGATCCGCACCCGGGGAACTTCCGGCTGCTCACCGGCGACGCTCCCGACGGGCCACCCGAGCGGTGGCGGCTGGGAGTGATGGACTTCGGCACGGTCGACCGGCTGCCGGAGGGGCTGCCGCCGACGATCGGCGTCGCGCTGCGGATGGCGCTCGACGGCGATGCGGAGGCGGTCCACGAGCTGCTGTGCGACGAGGGGTTCATCAAGCCCTCCGTCGAACTGGACCCGGATGCGGTGCTGGAGTACCTCCTGCCGATCATCGAACCGGCGCAGGTGGAGGAGTTCGTCTTCTCCCGGGACTGGATGCGGGAGCAGGCCGCGCGGGTCGCCGATCCGCGCTCCCCCGCCTATCAGCTGGGCAAGCAGCTCAACCTGCCGCCCTCCTATCTGCTGATCCACCGGGTGACGCTCAGCACGATCGGTGTGCTGTGCCAGCTCGGCGCGCAGGTGCGCATGCACGAGGAGATGGAGGCGTGGGTGCCCGGTTTCCCGCCCGAGGGCGAGGAGGGGTACCCCGACGGTACCGGGGACGAGGAAGTGGCGGAGACCTCCGCCTGACGGCCTCCGGCGGGCGGAGGTCTCCACGGACCGTCCGGAAGGGCACGGGAGCCAGGGCGCCGACGCGCCCCGGCTCCCGCCGTGTGGATCCGTGCGTGTCATCGTTCCGCGCCGCCGTGCTCTGCTTCCGGCTGTCCGCCCGGCCCCGGTCCACGCCCCGGTCCGCTCGGCGGGGCCGGCGGACGGGAACGGTTCACCGGCTCCGGCAGCGGCCGGAACCGGTGGGCCGTCACTGCATGACGGCCAGGGCCAGCGCGCGGCGGGCCCGCATGGAGGCCCGTTCGGCACGGCGCTGCAGTCGGCGGGCGGTGATCACCCTGTGGCCGGGCCGTTCCAACTCGGCCTCTCTCATACGTTCACTCATATGAGCACGGGCCATGGCTTCTGGGATGAGTTGCATGTCACGGGTCCTGTTCTGGGACGAGGCGGTGGTGTCGGGCTGTGTGCTTGCGTGGTTGTCGGTGTTGAGCGTCATCGCGGATTCCGGCTTCGGGAAGGAACGCGACGCGGGACCGTGCGTCGCGGGGTGATCGATCGTGCCGGCGGTGTTCATGCCGTGACCGGGTTCTTGCGGGGACGGCCGCGCGGCCGCTTGCGGGGGACGACCACCCCCTGGACGAACAGCTCACCGCCCCAGACTCCCCAGGGCTCGCGGCGGTCCTTCGCACCGGCGAGGCAGGCCTCGCGCAGCGGGCAGGTACGGCAGAGCGACTTGGCGTACTCCACGTCGGCCGGCGATTCGGCGAAGAAGACCTCCGGGTCGTAGCTGCGGCAGGGCACGACCACACCGAGACGCTCGATGGCGTCGTCGAGCTCGGTGAGCGTGGTGAGCGGGGTCAAGGAGTCCTCCGTGGAATCGGACGTTCGGATCGGGTCGGGCTGTACGGACGGGGCGTGCGTCTGGATGTGCACGGCGGTGGATTCCTCGTCTGTGTCGTCTCTTCGGCCCGGCTGGTGGCCGGGCCGTTTGGGGAAAACAGAAGAGCCGCGGATCCCGGTGTGGGTTCCGCGGCCCTGGAAGGTGCCGACCTGATCGTGCCGATCAGGCTGGATCTCTCCAGGGTTCGAGCCCACGGAAGGCCCACATCGTGTGGTGCTTGGCCTGCTTCTGTCCGTTGTCGGCACCGTTGGCCGCGCCGGTAAAGGCATGGGCATCAGCCTGTGCCGCTGCCACTGCCGCGGGTGCCTGGGTCGGTCGCTCGCCGGCCCGCTCACGAATCGGCAGAGCCGAGAGGGAGGCCGGGCACGCGGTCGCGACGCCGAGGACACGGACGCCGGACAGACGGGAGCCGAGCAGGCTGGAGGCGAGGACCTCGCGACCGGCCTGTTCCGCCGTGATCATGGTGATCGTGCTGGTCATCGGGGCTCGCCTCCTCTCGGCGCTTGGGGGACCGACTGGGTGTGTCGATCCGGATGTTCGGGGTTCAGTACAGCATGGATCCGGTGGAGCCGGTGGGCCCCTCCTCATCCACGTCCGGAAGGCTATGAGGGTTTGCACGGCCCGCGCAAACTATTTTCCGGGCGGGTTCGTAACATCCTCTGTGACAGATTCCGGAACCCCTTCGTCCGTTTGTTCGCCGGACGGTTCCCCGGAGTCCGCCCCGATCTCCTCGCCCGCGCAGAGTGCCAGCACATCGGCGCCGAACCTCTGGAGTTTGCGCCCGCCCACACCGGGGATCCGCGCCAGCTCCGCCTCGCTGTCGGGCAGGGCCTCGGCGATCGCCATGAGGGTCTTGTCGGTGAAGACGCAGTAGGCGGGCTGTCCGAGCTGCCGTGCCTGCGCCGAGCGCCACTCCCGCAGCCGCTCGTACAGCTCCTCGTCGAGGTCGGAGGGGCAGCCCTCGCAGCGCATCAGCTTGATCTCGCCCGCGTCGGTGAGGGTGCGCCCGCACACCCGGCACCGCACCGGACCGCGCCGCCCGCGCGACCGTCCGCCGCCGCGCTCCACCCCGCCGGCGCCGCCCGCGCGGCCGCCGCCCGAGGAGGAACCGGGACGCAGCCCCGCCAGAAAACGGCTCGGCCGGCGTCCGCCCCGGCCGCCCGGCGAGCGTGACAGCGCCCAGGAAAGGGAGAGGTGGCGCCTGGCCCGGGTGACGCCCACGTAGAGCAGCCGGCGCTCCTCCTCCACCTGCTCGTCGGTCCTCGCGTAGCTGATCGGCAGCGTCCCGTCCGTCAGCCCGACCAGGAAGACGGCGTCCCACTCCAGGCCCTTGGCGGAGTGCAGCGAGGCGAGGGTGACGCCCTCGACGGTGGGGGCGTGCTGGGCGTTCGCCCGCTCGTCCAGCTCGGCCACGAGATCGGCGAGCGTCGCCTGCGGACGGGCGCGCGCGAAATCCTCGGCCAGCCGTACCAGGGCCGCCAGGGACTCCCAGCGGTCGCGCACCGCGCCCGATCCGGCCGGGGGCCGCGGCGTCCAGCCGGCGCCCCCGAGCACCGCCCGCACCTGGGAGGGGAGGTCCACGGCGTCGGCCAGCAGCGGCTCGTTGTCCCCGGCGCGCGCCGCGCCGCGCAGGGCGACACCGGCCTCGCGCACCTCGGGCCGCTCGAAGAACCGCTCGGCACCGCGCAGCTGGTAGGGCACCCCCGCGTCCGCCAGGGCCTGTTCGTAGATCTCGGACTGGGCGTTGACGCGGTAGAGCACCGCGACCTCGCTCGCGGGGACTCCGGCGTCCAGCAGCTCCCTGATGCGGCGGGCGACGCCCTCGGCCTCGGCGGGTTCGTCCGGGTACTCGGTGTAGACGGGCTCGGGCCCGGCCTCGCGCTGGGAGACCAGCTCCAGCCGGTGCTCCGCGGCCCGGCCCCGGGCCTGGGCCAGCAGCCCGTTGGCCAGGTGCACCACCTGCGGCGTGGAGCGGTAGTCGCGCACCAGCTTCACCACCGTGGCCCCGGGATGCCGGGTGCGGAAGTCGAGCAGGTGGTCGGGGGTGGCCCCGGTGAAGGAGTAGATCGTCTGGCTGGCGTCACCGACGACGCAGACGCTCTCCCGCCCTCCCAGCCACAGTTCCAGCAGCCGCTGCTGCAGGGGGCTGACGTCCTGGTACTCGTCCACCACGAAGTGCTGGTACTGCCGCCGCACGGTGTCGGCGATGTCCGGCCGCTCCTGGAGGATGCCGACCATGAGCAGCAGCACGTCCTCGAAGTCGATGACCGAGCGCTCGCGCTTGAGCTGCTCGTAGAGCCCGTAGATCCGGCCGATCTCGACCGGGTCGCGCGGGGCCTCGCGCGAGGACTTCGCCACCGCGGCCGGATAGTCCTCCGGAACGCTCTGGGTCACCTTGGCCCACTCGATCTCGCCCGTCACATCGCGCAGTTCGTTGCGGTCGAGCCGGATGCGGCAGCGTGCGGCGGCCTCGGCGACGAGCTGGACCTTGCGCTCCAGCAGACGCGGCAGCTCGCCGCCGATCGCCTTCGGCCAGAAGAACTGCAGCTGGCGCAGGGCCGCGGAGTGGAAGGTGCGGGCCTGCACACCGCCGGCCCCGAGCTGGCGCAGTCGCCCGCGCATCTCGCCCGCCGCGCGGTTGGTGAAGGTGACGGCCAGCACGCTCGCGGGCGGGAGCACCCCCGCCTGCACCCCGTACGCGATCCGGTGCGTGATCGCACGTGTCTTGCCCGTACCGGCCCCCGCCAGCACGCACACCGGGCCGTGCAGCGCCGTCGCCACCTCACGCTGCTCGGGATCGAGCCCTTCGAGCACCGCGTCGGGCGAATCGGGGACGTGCGGGAAGAGGGAGGAGGGAGTTGCTGCTGTCACCCCGCCATGCTGCCAGGTCGGCCGTGGGGCCGGTAACCGCCGTCCACAGGCGGCGGGAACTCGTAGCAGGAACGCCCCGCGGTGACCGGCCCGGGCGCCCGGCCGGGACACCGGGAATGTGCCCGGCCGGTTGAACGTTCCACTGACGACAGTACGCCGACATGCCGAGACGAGGAGCACGAGAACCCATGGCGGGAACGGTCACGATGTACAGCACCACCTGGTGCGGCTACTGCCGTCGGCTCAAGGGCCAGATGGACCGCGAGGGAATCGCGTACACCGAGGTCAACATCGAGCACGACCCGGAGGCCGCGGCCTTCGTCGAGAAGGTCAACAACGGCAACCAGCTGGTCCCGACCGTGCTCTTCCCCGACGGCTCGGCCCTGCCCAATCCCTCGATCGCGACGGTGAAGGCCGTTCTGGGAGCCTGACGCGCCGTCGGCCACCTGTCGTCGGCGGGGGGGGGGGCGGGGGGGGGGGGCGGGCCGCGCGTGGGGGGGGCGGCGCCC
>NZ_JBXUOY010000286.1:0-6233 GCF_057196705.1 Streptomyces sp. ATLC9
GCGGCAGCGGACCGCCTCGGCGGCCTGCCGGTCCGACAGGCCGAGCAGGAACTGCAGCACACAGACGGTCGCCAGCTGAGCGGGCGAGAGACCCGGCCGCCCGTCCCTGGGGTACCAGTCCGCGAAGTCCTCGTCGCACCACAGCCCATCCAGCCGGTCCCGCACCCATATCGCCGTCGTGCCATCCGGGTTGCTCGCCCGCGCGACCCGCGCGGTCAGAGGCGGAACGTACTCACCGGAACGGGGGTGCAGGGACAACGGGCACCTCGACAGCTGCAACGGTCGGCGGAACTCCCCCGATCACCCCCGTCGACCATGCTGCCGCACCGGGAAATTCCAAGATCCCCGACAGAGTCAAGCTCAGTTCGCCCAAAAACTCCGAAGGGTAAAGATTTCAATCCACTGCGAGACAGATCGTTCAACTCGGGCAAAGCGCAGGGTCGTCGCCGGGTAGTGGATGCGATGTCCCGTGCCGAAACATAGAAGATCAATTCCGAGTCCGAATGCTTGCACCTGTAACGCTGCGTATGTCGATGTTGACATGTTGGTGGTCATGTACAAGGATTACCTTAGTGGCACGCTAACGAGTCACAGGGGGTGGTCGGCGGATCGGCGACGTCGGGAATGAGTTCTCACCTGCGAGATCAGTGATGCCATGTTCGTTCTTTCGAAACCCATGTATTGGATGATGTTTTGATGGGTACGGTCAATGATCTCATCGATGTGCGAGTGGACGATGCGGCGAGCGAGGTCCGAGATCTCGTGGCGGGTCTTTCAAAGGCTCCGCGCCGGATCCCGACCGTATATGGATACGACGAACGTGGATCGGATCTGTATGTGCAGATCTGCGAGATGGAGACCTATTACCCGTATCGCACTGAACGGGCTCTTCTGATGCGCCATGTCGATGCGATGTGCGATCTTGCGAACATAGACGAGATCGTCGAGTTGGGTTCCGGTACCGCCACGAAGTCCGAACTGCTGTTGAACGGAATTTCCGCCAGATCGAAAGCACCGCTGAGGTACGTGCCGATCGATGTGTCGGAAGAAATGTTGATCAAGGCGTCCGCCCGGCTCGCCGATTCCATCGACGGCCTCGAGGTCTCGCCCATCGCCGGTGACTACCACAGCGGTCTGAGCGTCGTCGCTCAGCAGCCGAAGACTTCGCGAATGTTCCTCTTCATGGGCAGCTCGCTGGGGAATATGAGCGAACAGAAGCGACGCGAGCTGCTGCACGACATCAGGTCCGCGGGCCGACCCGGCGACCTCATGGCGGTCGGCGTCGATTTCGACAAGTCCCGCTCGGCGCTGGAGACCGCGTACAACGATCCGCCCGAGTACGACCTGTGGCACAACTTCCTGACCAACAGGCTGGTGTGCCTGAATCGTGAGTTCAACGGCGACTTCGATCCCTCCGTGTTCGACAGCAGGCTGGTGTATAACACGGATCTCCGCCGCATGGAAGCACAGATCTGGCCGAGGGAGGACGTCGAGTTCCGCCTTGCCGACCTTGATCTGCGAGGGGTCGTCAAGGCGGGCGAGCGCGTGATCGTCGACACCTCCCACAAGTTCGAGCCCGACGAGATCGACGAACTGCTGGACACGGTGGGAATGCGGATCATGGCGTCCTACGACGAGCCCAGCGTGAAGTACTCGCTGCTGCTGGTGGAAATGGTGTGAGGTCGCCCGAGCGAATGGCCCGGCGCTGTGCCGGTGGGCGGACGGCGGCGGTGCCTCCTGAGCGCACCGTGCTCCTGCTGCTCGCGCTGTACGCGTGCTGGGGATCGGCGATTCCGGCCATGAAGCTGATGGTCGACAGCGTGCCGCCGCTCGGCGGCGCGGCACTGATCTTCCTGCTCGCCGGGATCCTGCTCGCCGGCGCCGCACGGGGGCGTCCCCGGCCGACGCGCGCGCAGTTGCGGCACCTGACGGCGGCCGGTGTGCTGCTGCTGGTGGGCGGGCAGGGGATCGCCACGGTGGCGCTGACCTCGGTGACCGCCAGTCTCGGGGCCATCCTCGCCGCGGTGATCCCGCTGTGGGTGGTGCTCCTGAGCGGGTTCACGGGAACCCGGGTGTCAGCCGCGTCGCAGGTGCGCCTGGTGGCGGGTTTCGGCGGCATCGTCATCGTCGTGCTCACGGCGCCGGGCAGCGCGTTCGGCGGGGCGCCGTGGGCGGTCACGGCGTTCTGCGTCGCGCCGATCCTGTGGGCCGCGGGCAGCCTGCTGACGGCGAACGTCGGTCGGCCCCTCGATCGAGTGGCCGCCAGCGCGGTGCAGTTGCTCGCCGGTGGAGCCGTGCTGCTGCTGGTCGCGCTGGCGCGCGGTGAGCTCGATCCGGCCCGGTGGTCGGACGTCAGCTGGACGTCGGCCGGAGCAGCGGTGTTCCTGCTCGTCTTCGACTCGCTCGTCGGCTTCGTGCTCTACACGCGCTTACTCGAGAGCGCGCCGGCGCCACTGGTCAGCACCTACGCCTACGTCACGCCGCTCATCGGCGCCGTGATCGGCGCGACGCTGCTGGACGAGTCGCTCTGGGCCGGTGCGTTTGTCGGGGGAGCCCTGGTGCTCGGCGCCGTCGCACTCGAACTGCGCGGTGACCAGGCGGGGACCGCCGGGGTGGAATCGCCCTGCACGGAAGAGAGCCCTTGCTTTCGGTGTACTCAGTCGGCCGGATCCGACGAGTGCGCGACGGAACGGGGACGCAGTGGTCGAGCGTGACCGTTCCTCTCCGAAGCCGTTTGCGGCGCGACTCCCGCCCGCTGCCGCCCCATTCGCCGAAGCGGTTCTTTGCGGCCTGCAGGAACATCCCCTTTTCGGACTGGCGACACGCCGGCCGCCCCGGCTCGTAGCCGATGATTACCCGCCCGGCAGCCTCCTGGCCCGGTTTGTGTGGTACGTTTCGTGGCCCGCCGAGCCCGGAATGGAGGCGCGTTCATCGGACGCGGATCATGTTGCCGACGACCTGATGCATCGACCGGCGCATTCTGTCGATTCTCGTTATTCACTCGTCCCGAAAACCGATACGTGCGACCGCCATCATTGTCGCTTCTTATCGCAGTCGGAGAGTTCACATGGTTTCCGCCGGGAATGCCCCAGTCAAACAGTCCACTCTGAACAGCGCCACACTGATACGGACGCGCGCCACATCACCGGTGACCACGAGTCGGAGTTCGACGGCCTTGAGGCGCTGGAGCAACTCGTCCGGTCGCTCGACACGGAAGCGCGGCTGACCCCGGCGGGGCGCACGCGGGCCGGGCGGTCGCTGATCCGGTCACTCGTCGAGCGGTTGGAGGCGAGTCTGCGTACCGCCGAGCGCCCCGAGATGACGAACCGATCGTTACGGCCGATCATCATCACCGGGATGCTGTGTAATGGAACGACGTTCTTACAGCGTCTGCTCGCCCAACATCCCGGACTCCGGGCTCCGGCGCTCTGGGGGATGACGGCTCCCGCCCGCCGAGGCAAGGCCGACGAACTGATCGGCCAGTGCGCGGCCTACATCGCGGAGTACGACCGACTGGCCCCGGGGTTCAAAAATATTCACTCATTGCGCGTGGAATTTCCCGAGGAATGCCATCGGCTGATAGGAAACACCTTCTGTGATCCGATCTTCGCATTCCGATATCATGTGCCCAGCTATGTGAAATGGCTGGACCGGCAGTCCATGGAGCCGGTCTACCGCTATCACCGCACGCAGTTACAGGTGCTGCTGGACCGGATCCTCGGTGGCAGCGTTCTGTTGAAGGGGCCATCGCACCTGTGGTATCAGGGCGAGCTGGCCGCGGTGTACCCGGACGCACTGGTCGTCCGTATGCACCGTTCCCCCGCGGTGGCGCCGCCGAGCGTCTGCAGCCTGATCTCCGTGGTGCGCGGAGCGAGCGCGGACCCCGTGGAAGACCGCGAGATCGGCCGCTACGCCGGTCTGGGCGCCGATCCCATGGCGGTGGTGGCCCGGATCTGTACCGCCGCCGAACTGCCGCTCACCGACGCGGCGCGGCGGCGTATGAACGGCCACCTCCCTACGGGCCGTGCCACGGGCCGGCACGCCTACCGCGCGGAGCGGTTTGGACACCGGGCCGACCGGCTCGCAGACCGCTTCTCCGACTACCTCGACGAGTTCGTCATTCCGCATGAAGCCTGAGACCGAAGGAGTGGAAGTGCCGCAGAGTACTCACCTGGAGCGGGCACGAGCGCTGGTACGCGAGGTGAACGAGAACGCGGGCCCCGACCCGCTCCGGATCGGCATCGTCACGCCGTTGAGCGAACCGGGGGACAGTACCGCGGGCGAGCTGGTGGTCAGGGGAGCCTGTCTGGGCGCGGAGTACGTGCGCGAGCACGGCGGTGCCCGCGACAACCGCGCGATCGAACTGGTGCTCTACGACGATCAGGCGACGGCGGCGGAGGAGGGCATGTACCGCTCCGCGGCGGGCCAGATGGCCAAGCTCGCCCTCGTCGACGACGTGGTCGCGGTGATGGGGCAGTGGCACCTGCGGACGACCCCGTGGGTGGTCGATGTGGCGACGAGGTACAACGTTCCGATCTTCGTCGAGAACGGCTACAGCGAGATCACCGCGCAGAAGCGGCGCAATGTCTTCCGCTCATATTTCAGCGTGGCCGACCGCGTGCCGCTGATGCTGGACTTCGCGGCTGAGCTGGGCCTCCGCACCGTGGGCATGGTGTGCGCCGACACCGCGTTCGGCGCACACACCGCGGACGTCCTGCAGCAGTACGGCGGTATGCGGCACGGGATGGAGTTCCTGCGCCTGGACTACGAGCAGGACGGTGCACCGGACTTCGCCGATCTGCTGGCACAGATCCGGGACTACGGGCCGGACCTGTTCGTCAACGGTGGTGTGGTGCGCACCAACTACCAGATCTTCCGTGCCGCGGCCGAGGCGGGCCTGCTCCCCGGTACCCCCCTGATGGTCCCCTTCAGCTATCCACTGCGGTCCGGCGACTTCTGGCGGCTCGCCGGTACCGCGGGCGTCGGCGCGATGTGGCCCGCCATGCAGTACCGGCCGTCGTGGCCGGGGATGACCGAGATCGGACGCTGGTTCACCGAGCGCTACCGACAGCGGTACGGGAACTTCCCGCCGGACACGGCGCTGACCCACTTCACCGACGTCACCATCGTCGCCGCCGCCAGCAATGCGGCGCGGTCCACCGATCGCGACGACATGATCGACGCGATGGAGGCGATGGAGTTCCCGACCTGGCGGGGCCCCGTCCGGTACGAGCGCGGGCCGGCCCACTGGCACCACGCGTCGCCCGACCTGGTACTGCTGCAATACCAGAGGCAGGGGCAGGGATTCGACGAATCGGCGATCGTCTACCCGTCGGACAAGGCCACCGCGCAGTACGTTCCGGCGCGCTCGGCGAGCGACCTCTGATGCCCCCACCGGAGTGCACGGTCGCGGACACCATGGTGCGGGGCCTGCGGGCGCACCGGGTGGGCCGGATCTTCCGCGTGGCAGGGGAGAGCCGTCCGCTGCTGCTCGACGCACTGTACGACTCCGAGATCGACGTGCTGGGCCCCCGGCGCGGCGCCGGCCGTCACGGCGCGCACCCCCGCCGTGCCCACCGTCGCGATCGTCGGCGACGGCTGTTTCGTCATGAACGGTGGTGAGCCCGCGACCGTGCGCGAGCGCCGACTGCCCGTGGTGTTCGTCGTGTCCGACAACGCCTCGCTCGGCACCATCCGGATGCACCAGGAGCAGCACTACCCGGACGCGGTACCGCCACCGACCTGGCGAACCCTGACTTCCCCCCAGCGCCGGCCGGGCATCGAGGCGGCGCTGGCCCCGGCCCAGAGCGAGCCGGGTGCGATCCCGGCCGAGGCCGCCGAGCGGATCGCCGAGGTCGCCGACATCGACTCGTCCCCGACCTCGGAGGGCACCTTGCCAGGGACCGGACCACCGAGTACGTCAGCACGCCGGCCCGGATAGCGGACGAGGCTCGCACGCTGTCCTGGCCTGAGTTCGGCGAGGTTGAGGAGGCGCGGCGATCCTGTGCGGTCCGCCGCCCTCGCATGCCGGTGCCTTCGCGTCGAACCTGTGCGAGTCGGCGCAGGCCCGGTTGCGTTCCCAGCTCCGCGCGCCGGGCAACCGCATCAGTTGCCGGACCGGTTCCGGGCCGGCGGCGACGCCCCAGCGCAGCAGCTGGGCGTGGATGCGGCGGTGTCCGTAGGTGCCGTCGGACATGTCGAATGCCTTCTTGGTGAGCAGCCGCAGTTCCCCG
>NZ_JBXUOY010000287.1:0-6212 GCF_057196705.1 Streptomyces sp. ATLC9
CCCGGGGGGCCGCGGCCCGCCGCCACCAGGCGGGGCCGTGCAGCCGCAGCATCAGCGCGTCGTCGGCGTTGCCGCGCTGCATGCGCAGCGACACCCAGCGGCCGGCGGGCCGCACCGGATGCGTGGTGAGCCGGTTGCCGCGCCGGATGCGCCAGCCGTCGTCCAGCACCCGCAGCGCCAGGTCGGCGTCCTCGCGGAAGGCGCGCGGGAAGCGCTCGTCGAAGCCGCCGACCGCCTTGAGCGCCTCGGTGCGGTAGGCCATGTCGGCCGTCGCCCACCGGGCGCGGGCCAGGCCGGCGGTGTTGCGCTCCCAGTCGGTGGGGCGCCGCCCGGTGGGCAGCGGCACGTCCAGCTCCCCCTGCACCCCGGCGACGGTGGGGTCGGCCTCGCCCAGGTCGCGGGCCAGGGCCTCGCGCCAGCGGGCGCCGACACGCACGTCGTCGTCGAGGAAGGCCACCCAGGGGGCGGTGACCAGCTGCCAGCCGATGTTGCGGGCGCCGGCCGGGCCCCGACCGCCGGTCCGCACCACGGCGGCGCGCTCGCGCAGCGGCCCCAGCGCGTGCAGCGGCAGGTCCTCGCGGAGCGGTTCGGGCTGCGGCCGGTCGTCCACGATCACGATCTCGCGCGGCTCGGGGCCGGCCGATCCGCCCAGCGAGGCCAGGCAGTCGGCCAGGCAGGGGCGGCCGACGGTGGGTATGACCACCGAGTAGTCGACGGCGGCCCGGTGCGGGGAGCTCACGCGAAGAACCTTCCGCGGCGGACCGCGAACGGTCCGATGGCCAGCAGGTCCACGGGGGAGGAGCCGAAGCACTCCAGCGCGTCGCGTGGGGAGTCCACCATCGGGCGTCCGGCGGTGTTGAGGCTGGTGTTGACCACCACCGGCAGCCCGGTGCGGCGCTCGAAGGCGTCCAGCATGCGCGCCACCAGCGGCTCGTCGCCGGAGTTCACCGTCTGGACGCGGGCGGTGCCGTCCACGTGCACCACCGCGGGGATCCGGTCGCGCCACCGTTTGGCCACGTCGTGCACGAACAGCATGTACGGGCTGGGCAGCGGCCCGTCGAAGATCTCCGCGGCGCGCTCCTCGGTGACCATGGGCGCCACCGGGCGGAACTCCTCGCGGCCCTTCACCCGGTTGAGCCGGTCCAGGTTCTCCGCCCGGCCCGGGTGGGCCAGCAGCGAGCGGTGGCCCAGGGCGCGCGGGCCGTACTCGGCGCGGCCCTGGAACCAGGCCACGATCCCGTCGCCGGCCAGCGTCCCGGCGACCGTTCCGGCGATGTCGGCGGGCCGCTCGTAGGGGACGGCCGCGTCCTTCAGGAAGGACTCGATCTCTCCGTCCGACCAGCCGCGGCCCAGGTCCGCGCCGGGCATCGGCAGCGGGGACTCGTCGTGCGCGGCGGCCAGGTGCAGGGCCGCGCCCAGCGCGGTGCCCGCGTCACCGGCCGCGGGCTGCACCCACACCCGCTCGAAGGGGCCCTGGGCGGCCAGCCGGGAGTTGGCCACGCAGTTCAGCGCCACCCCGCCGGCCAGGGTCAGCTCCCGGCCGCCGCCCTCGGCGTGCAGCCAGCTCGCCAGGTCCAGCAGCGTCTCCTCCAGCACGGCCTGGGCGCTGGCGGCCAGGTCGGCGTGGTCCTGGTTCCAGTCGGCGCCCGCCTCGCGAGCGGGGGCCAGCGCCGCCCACTCCACCCCGTGGGCGGTGAAGCCGCCCCTGCCGTCGCTGTGCACCCACTGGCGCAGCTGGGGCAGGAAGCGCGGCTTGCCGTAGGAGGCCAGCGCCATGACCTTGTACTCGTCGCTGGAGCGCAGGAAGCCCAGGTGCTCGGTCAGCTCCTCGTAGACCAGGCCGAGCGAGTGCGGCAGCTTCTGCGTGGCCAGCACCTCCAGCCGGTCGCCGTGGTAGCGGCCGGACAGGTGGGAGGCGCACTCGCCGCGCCCGTCGAGGACCAGGACCGCGCTGTCGCGGTGCGGCCCGGCGATCCCGGCGGACGCGGCGTGCGCCATGTGGTGCGGCACGAAGCGGACGACGGAGGGGTCCAGGCCGGGCAGCGCCTCGGCCAGGAAGGACGGGGCGCGGCGGGCGTACTCCCGGCGCAGGTGGTCCCAGGGGTCGTCCAGGCCCAGCGACTCGGCGGGGGCCGACAGCGCGGGGTCGAAGGAGTAGGCGACCGCGTCCAGGTCCGCGGGGGTGAGACCGGCCTGCCGCAGGCACCAGGCCGCCGCCCGCTCGGGCATCTCCCAGGCGGAGAACGGCACCGGCCGCTTGCCGTGCTTGCGCCGGCTGAACCGCTCCTCCTCCGCCGCCGCGACGGTGCGGCCGTCGACGACCAGTGCCGCCGCCGGGTCGTGGAAGACGGCGTTGATGCCGAGGATGCGCATGAGGGGTGCCTCCGTGATGTCGGTCCCGGTGAGTCGGGGTGGTTGCGGGTGCCCCTGGGGATGCCGTGGCGTCCGGGGTTACCTCCGGCGGCGATGCCAAACGCCGCAGGTCGACTCTGTACGGGGGAACTGACTCCAACGGGTGACGGAAGCGCGCGCGGAAGGAGCGCGGGAGGAGCCCGGAGGCACCGGAGGAAGAGGCCGGGGCCACCCGGCCCGGGAGGGCGGGACGCCGCCCGGCTCCGGTCCGGGCCCGGTTCGGGCGGCGGATCAGGCGGCGGTTCGGGCGGCGGATCAGGCGGCGGCCCGGCGGGCGAACCAGCCGATGGTCCGCTCCAGCCCCTCCTGCCAGCCCACACGCGGTGCCCAGCCCAGCTTCTCCCTGGCCAGGGAGGTGTCCGGGCAGCGCCGGGCGGGGTCGTCGCCGGGCCGCTCGACGAAGGTGACCGGCGAGGCCGATCCGGTGAGCTTGACGATCCGGCGGGCGATCTCCAGGACGGTGGTCTCCTCCTCGCCGCCGATGTTGACCGGCCCCGGCAGGCCGCTGCGCGCGAGCGCGACGATGCCCGCCACGGTGTCGTCGGCGTAGCACAGCGAACGGGTCTGGCCGCCGTCCCCGGCCACCGTCAGCGGTTCGCCCGCCAGGGCCTGCCGGATGAAGGTCGGCACGGCGCGGCCGTCCCCGGCGCGCATCCGGGGGCCGTAGGAGTTGAAGATCCGCACGATCGCGGTGTCCGTGCCGCGCGCCCCGCGGTGGGCGGTGACCAGCGCCTCCGCGTACCGCTTGGCCTCGTCGTAGACACTGCGCGGGCCGACGGGGTTGACGTGCCCCCAGTAGTCCTCGCGCTGCGGGTGCTCGCGCGGGTCGCCGTAGACCTCGGAGGTGGAGGCCAGCACCATCCGCGCGCCGTCGCGCGCGGCCAGCTCCAGGGCGTTGCGGGTGCCGCCGCTGCCCGTCTCCAGGGTCTCCAGCGGCAGCCGCAGGTAGTCCGCGGGCGAGGCGGGGCAGGCCAGGTGGAAGACCAGGCCGAAGGGGCCGCCGGGCAGGTCCGCCAGGGCGTCCGGCGCGCAGGCGTCACGCCGGACGAGGGCGAAGCCGTCCCGGCCGAGCAGATGCGCGAGGTTGTCCTCGGACCCCGAGACCAGGTTGTCCACGGCCGTCACCGCCAGGCCGTCCTCCAGCAGGCGTTCGCACAGGTGCGACCCCAGGAATCCGGCGCCGCCGGTCACCACGGCCCGTCGCCGGTCACGTTCACCCATCATCGGCAACCTCTTCCTCTCGTTTCCCGGTTCTGTTCCCCGGAGCCGGTGTAAGGGGGCGGCCCGCTGCGCACTCGGAGACCATGAGCGAAACGCACCCGGATCCGGACCCCAGGCGGTCGCCCGGCCTCGAGAGCGGTGGCGGGGTGCCGCCGGGCGAGACACCGCCCGGCGAGAGCAGTACGCCCGCGGGAGCCCCGGACCAGAACGCCAACACACCCAGCGGCTGGGGCCCGGTGCCGCTGATCCTGCTGCTGATCCTCGCCGTGCTGGTGGCGGGCTTCTTCATCGCCTACGCGGTGGCGCTGTGACAGCGGTTCCCAGGACGACGAAACCGGAAACACCCGGGGCGGCCAGAGCGCTGCTCACCGGCTGGTTCACCTTCACGCACGGCGAGGCCACGGCCGGCGACGTGCTGGCGCTGGAGCGCGCCCGGGAGGTACTGGACCGCTCCGGCACACCCCACGACACCGCCTGGAGTCCGGGATTCCGGCCGGAGGGGCCGCATCTGGAGGACGCGGACCCGGCGCGGTACACCCATATGGTCTTCGTCTGCGGCCCGCTGCACGGGCCCCAGGTCGCACAGCTCCACGAGCGCTACCCGGACTGCGTGCGCGTCGCCGTGGGGGTGTCGGTCGTCGACCCCGGTGACCCGGCCGTACGCGGCTTCCACCATGTGCTGCCGCGTGACGCCGACGGGGTGCGCCCCACCGCCGATCTGGCCGCCGCCGCGCCCGGGGCGCCCGCCGCCCCGGTGGCCGGTGTGATCCTCACCCGCGGCCAGGGGGAGTACGGCCGCCGCCGCCGCCACGAGGAGGTCGCCGACCGGGTGACCGGGTGGCTGGCGCGGACCGACTGCGCCCGGGTGGAGCTGGACACCCGCCTGGCGGACGGCGACTGGCGGCTGTGCGCCACCCCCGCCCAGCTCCAGTCCGTACTGGCCCGGCTCGACGTCGTGGTCACCGACCGGCTGCACGGCCTGGTGCTCGCCCTGCGCGCCGGGGTCCCCGTCCTGGCCGTCGACCCGGTGGCCGGCGGCGCGAAGGTGACGGCCCAGGCCCGGGTGCACCGGTGGCCGGCCCTGATCCCGGCCGAGCGGCTGACCCGGGAGGAGCTGGACCGCTGGTGGCGGTGGTGCCTGACCGGGGGCCGGGACGCGGCCCGGCGCCGGCGGCATGTCTTCCGCCGCGCCCCCGACCGGGACCAGGGCGGCGCGCTGGCGCGGCTCATGGGGCCGGAGACCGATTCCGGCTCCGCGGCGCCCGGCGCCGGGCACGTACGGCGGGGCCGGGGGAGGTAGCCGACTCCCGCGACCGGCGGCCCGGAGGCGGGCAGGCCGGTTCAGGCCCGCCCGCCCACACCGGTGGCGATCTCGTGCCGCCGCCCGCCCGCCACGACGGGCGCCAGCGGGGCGGTGGGCGCCCCCGCCACCTCGCGCATCCCGCGCAGCAGCTCCCGCAGCGCTTCCTGCGCCGACCGCCGGGGCCGCCAGCCCAGCTCCCCGGCGGCCCGTCCGCAGTCCATCACCGGCAGCCGCAGGAACGCGTCCAGCAGCTCCGGCGGCGCGGGCACCAGACGCAGCCGCCACGCCGCGCCCACCGCGGCCCGCACCGGCCCCAGCGGCATCCGCACCACACGGGCGCCCAGCACCTCGGCCAGCACGTTGGCGTCCACCACCGGTCCGGCCGCCAGGTTGAAGGCCCCGTGCACCGGCTTCAGAACCGCGAGCCGGTACGCCTCGGCGGCGTCGTCGGTGTGCAGCACCTGGAAGCGCATCCCCGGAAGGGCGGGCACGGCCGGCACCGCGCCGAGTCCGGCCAGCCGCTGCGGCAGGAACGGACCGGCGAACAGCCTGCGCTGTTCGCTCGCGGCCTCCCGCTTGAAGAGGAAGCCCGGTCGCATCCGCACCACGCGCACCCGGGGGTGGTCGCGCTCGAAACCGTCCAGCAGCCGCTCCACGTACGCCTTCTCCCGGCAGTACGCGGCGTCCGGCCGGCCGCCGTGGGTCGGCCACGTCTCGTCCACCGCGCGGTGGACGGGGCCGGGGGAGTAGGCGCCCACCGAGGAGGCGTACACCAGCGCGGGCACCCCGGCCGCCGCCATCGCGCGCAGCACCCGGGCGGTGCCCAGTACGTTGGTGCGCCAGGTGACCAGCGGATCGCGGGTGGGCTGGATCAGCCAGGCCAGGTGGACCACGGCGTCGGCGCCCCGGAACAGGTCCGTCAGCCGCTCCTCGGCGGCCCGCCCGGCCGGGTCCTCGCCGTCCTCGCCGGCCCCGATGTCCGCACTGGCCCACTCGGTCTTCGGAGGCGTCCACAGCGGTGTGCGGCGGGCGACGCCGAGCACCGAGCCGACCCGCGGGTCATCGCCCAGGGCCCGCACCACCGAGGTGCCCACGTTGCCGGTCGCCCCCAGGACGACCACGCGCGGCCCGCCCTCCGCGCGGCCTTCCGCACTCCTGTCCGTGCCGCTGTCCCCGCCGCTTCCGGCCCGCGCCCCGGTCACCGCTCCTCCCCGTGCGGCGCGCCCCGGGCCCGGTCCGCCGCGGCGGCGAACGGTCCCGTCGCGGCGTCCTCGCC